>JAXHVG010000327.1:0-2052 GCA_034189245.1 Caldifarciminota bacterium | reverse complement strand
AATAGAGAACCCGGCATAAGAGGTTTATCAAGCTCTACAAATCCCATTGTACCATTGACAGTGAACTGAAGTCTGCTGCTGTCAGTATAGATTGAATCAATCCTTATGTAGCCGGATTTATTCTCATTGTAATGCCTGCCGTGATCCTCCCAGTAATCCCCGTTTTCTGCAAAATAATTGGCAGTGAGATGGAGATTGACAGTATTAAGCGTATCATCGGAATTGTTTTTGTATATAATCTCTTCAGTACCGGTTAATGTCTGCTCTAGTGTGTCAAGTATCACTGTAATATCATAATCAGCCCTGTTGGTATTAGCGAAAATGATACATGGAATTGTAAATAACAGATAAAGAAAATATATATTTTTCATGAATTCTCCTTTGATCTAATTATATACACAACAGTAATTATTATGCCTGTCAACAGTAATATTATTCCAATTATAACATCAATTGGCAAATAATCAAAATGTTTCTGATTGATAAGCTGACCATTTCGGGGATTGAGTCTATAGTAAACACTGTTCTTCAGTGAATCCGGTACTTCCATTAAGCAGAATGGGGCTTGCGTGATCCGGCTCATGCCTGCTCTTGAAAACAATTCGGGGAAATAGATATATTGACCGCTTTGACAGATAGACCATATCATGCCGTCTCCTGTTATCTTCAGTTTATCACCCGGCACTATACAGATTGTCTTTGTATTATCCGGCATATATTCTTCACTGAGAATATTGTTCATCATAATTGTGTTATCCAACTTTATCTCCCATGTATCAGTCACAGCAGGATGAAGATGAATAGACAGTGAATCCCTTATCATTGTAACTACAGGGATATCCGGTACAAGGATATAATCAATGGGCAATGGGTATTTAGAGAGGAGATATGAAATATTGGAAAATCCTCCCCTGAGTATCATTGAATCTTTGAATGTCTCAATATATGATCTCATAGTTGTTGTTGAATAGAGATTATATGAATATGTATCATAGTAAGTGCCTCTCTCGCCTATTGTAGAAAACCGCTTGGCTGTCTCCGGATTCTCCCCGGGATAATCCTTGCTGAACTGTTCCAGATGATATTCATAACCATAAGGGAGAAATGTCAGTATTCTCTTGTCATTCAGCAAATTGTATTTTACATTGACTGTTTTGCTGCTGTCAGCCCATCTGTATAATTGCAGTGAGGAAAACAATAATTCTGCCGCCAGCATTATCATTAAAACAAGAAATACATTTTTTAGGGAACCTATATTCAATACCACGGCATACAGTATGATCCACAATAATGATACAATAATGCCTGCAGCATAGAATCCCCTCATAATAAGCAATATACCCCCAATCACCATCAGCAGAAAGAATATATTGTCATAAACCGATCTTTCTGAAAACCCCACTCTGCGTATTGCCTCAAAAACTATAATGAGCAATCCGATACCGAAATATCTTATGGGAGTATTGAATATTCTAAATCCGGCAAATGGCAAGAAACTCATTATTATCAATACCCCCCCTGCTACATTAACTTTATTGAATAACATACTGAATTTTCGTCTTCTGAGTGGCTCAAAATATCTTCTGAAAATTATGTATAATGCCGGTATGCCGATATATGAATAACATTCATATAAATTGTACGGTCCGGTATATTGAACATTCATTCCCTCAATTGAACTGTGGATGAATGGAAAGAAAGAATATAGGAGCTTCTTGGGTGTCATTGTGATGGCACTGCCTCCAAGGATTCTCTGTGTCAATCCCGCCTGAAAAAGCAGAGGCACCCATACTATCCCTGTTATAAAAAAACCGGAAATCATTATTGTGCGGAGCTGTCTTGTCAGTAATATCTGTTTATTGTACACAATGATCATTACTATCACTGCTGAAAGGAATATTTGGGGATGTCCCCCCGATATGATCATATAGAGTGAAGCAATTGCCAGAAGAGTAAATGTTATATTTTCTTCTTTCAATGTTCTTTCAACTGAATAGAAAAGTAAAGGTATGAATGAGAGTGATGCCAGAATAGAGTAATGTCCTATGCGGG
>JAXHVG010000326.1:0-9458 GCA_034189245.1 Caldifarciminota bacterium | reverse complement strand
ATATTCTTGCAATGGTATATCTTTATTAGTGTTTAATATAAAGAATCAAGATAATCCGATTTTACTTAGTTATTATGATACAGATGATATTACTGAAGCAATAAGTATAAATGATACATTTGTATATATCGCTAATGGCAAATCAGGGCTTAGTGTAATAAATATATCTGATGCATTCAATCCTATAAAAGTGGGAAGTTATAATACAAGTAATTATGCTCAGAAACTTTTTGTTTCTGATACATTAGCTTATGTAGCTGACTCTATTTCAGGACTCAGAATAATTAATGTGGCTGACCCTACTAATCTTTTTGAGATTGGTCATTTTAGCACAAGTATGGCTGCAATGGATGTATATGTAGTGGACACATTGGCATATGTATCGGTTTTTCTTTCAGCATTAAAAATTATCAATATAGCTAATCCTACAAATCCTGTAGAAATAGGTTCTTTTACATCATGGTGGCCTGGAGAGGTTTGCATTATAGATACATTAGCTTATTTAACTGATTATATAACAGGACTAAATGTGATTAATGTATCAGATCCTACAAATCCAGTATCAGTGGGTTCTTATAATGCAGGTAATTATGCAAAAGCAGTTTGTGTTATAGATACATTTGCGTATGTTGCTAATGGTGGGAAAGGACTTAGAATAATTAATGTATCTGATCCAACAAATCCAACAGAAACAGGTTTTTATGATACAGGTGGAGATACTCGCGGGATTCAAATAATTGATTCATTTGCATATATTGCTGATAGTGGAGAAGGTTTTGGTATAATAAATGTCGCAGATCCATCTAATCCAATAGAAGCCGGATATTATAATACAGGTTATATTGCTTATGATATGGATATTAATGATACGATTGCTTATGTAGCTGATGGGGGACTGAAAATAATCAATATATCAGACCACTATAATCCGATTAAGGTTGGATTATGTAATATAGGTACTTATACTATGGATATCAAAGTAGTTGATACAGTTGCTTATGCTATAAATTTCTTTTCAGGGTTGTGTATAATAGATGTATCAGATCCTTTTCTTCCAATAGAAATTTGTCAGTATAGTACCAAAGATTATGCATCAGAAGTATATATAGTAGACACCTTTGCCTATGTGGCTGATATGCAAGCTGGTCTTGGTATAATAAATATTGCAGATCCCTCAAATCCGGTAGAAACAGGATATTATAATACTAGTGATTATGCTTCGGGGGTATATGTAGTTGACACATTTGCATATGTGGCAGATTATGCTGCAGGGTTAAGAATAATCAATGTAGCTGATCCATCAAATCCAATAGAGACAGGTTACTATAATACGGTTGATAGTGCCGAAAAAGTATATGTAGATGATACATTAGCATATGTAGCTGATAATAGTTCAGGACTTAGGATAATAAATGTTTCTAATCCTACTAATCCTTTTGAGATAGGTTATTATAATACATCTGGTTCTGCAAGGAATGTAGTTGTATTTAAACATCTTGCCTTTTTAGCTGATGGAAATGCAGGGTTGAGAATTATAAATGTATCTGACCCTACAAGTCCAATAGAAACAGGATATTATGAATTTGGCAACTTGTCTTTCAGTGTATGTGTAGTCGATACATTTATCTATTTAAGTTCCGGACAATCTGGATTATACACAATAAAGTATCCTTCCAGTTTAACTAGTATTGAAGAAAATCAATTACCAACAGAAATAAATCTAAATCAATATCATATAGAATATAGTACAAACATTATAAGTATTTATTTTGGAATAAAAGAAAGAGGAGAATTAAATCTTGATATATATGATAAAATGGGTAGAAATCTGAAAACATTAAGTAATAGTATTGTTGAAAGTGGATATACAAAATTATCCATTAATAAATCGAATTATCCCACAGGAGAATATTTTATAAAAGGAAGGATGGGAGACACAGAAATTAGTACAAAGATAATGATAATAAAATAGGAACAAATAAAGATTCAGGGGACGTTAGGTTTTGTCAATACTATTTACGCCACGCATACATTTCCAGGATAAATTCTCCTTTTATCAGTAGTTAAAAGATGCAATCTGTAATCCATTAATTTATTAAATAAAATATAACTAATTTTCTTTTTATTATTTCGTCCTATCGTTCTCTCTTGCCGGGTACTCTTTTCAACCATTTATAATATGCACTTCTGCTTATCTCCAAAACTTTACACATCTTCTTTACCGTATGGACAGTGCGGTGCTTTTCCACGAACGTGTACTTCCATTCCGGTCCTGTGTGAAGATGCTGATAGCTTTTTTTAAGATCTCGTTCTCCTCTTCAAGATCTTTTATCTTCTTCTTTGTCATTGCTCTCTCTTTGTCTTTCTTTGATAATTTGCCTTTACCGGGGAACCTGTCTTCGCCATTCCTTAAGATTTTCAGCCGCCAGTGATAAATCATATCAGGATTGATATCATTCTCCTCCACTATCTCTGATACGCTTTTATTAGTTGTTTCCATTTGTCTTACCACTTCTCTCTTGAATGCATCTGTGTAACTTCTTCTTCTTTTCTTCTCACCCATTTTGGACTCCTTGTGTTTTTGTTATTATACTCCGTCTTTTTATCTGTGTCCACTTTATTGGGGTCAGTCCATGTGAATAGCCGGCCATGAAAGAGCGTACAACGTACAACGTACAAAGTACAACGGAATATCAGTTTCAAGATACAAGTTACATGAAATGATTGTAAGAGCGAGTAGAGGTAAGAGACGCGGGACACGAGTCAACCGCTGCTGCCGTGTCAAGAGTTTATGGTGAATGGTCAATAGTCAATGTAAATAGCAGTCCATAAAGATGAATCCGTCTCAAGACATGTTGACACATTGGAAAAAAAGAGAGTCACAGCCTCCATTGGACATTTGACAAAATGTTTTCTCTCTATTACTAAGACCGGGTCTTGAATATCTTGAATTAACTCATAGCCCCCCATAAACGGGTCTAAATACAGTTGAATTAATTATATTGATAAACTGAAGATAAATTAATAAATAAATAGACTTAATTAAATTTGAACAGATGATTCATCAAATTCAAGACCCGGTCTTTGTAAGTGTATTGAATTAGGCGGCTTATAAATAGCTCTTATTTAATTGAATTTAGCGGATATTTTGAATAATTATTTGACAAAAACAGTAGCCGGATGTGTCAAGTAATCTCCCGTCCAATACAGAGCCGAGCGGGGAGGAGAATAAGACTGTGGATAGCCGGCCATAGAGATTATTTCGCGAATGACAGGCAAGACAGCAGAACTCATAATGACATTTACTATACGCTCTAATTGTTCTATTCGCTCTATATGATCTTGAATAGTGGGTAAGGAGATTGCTTCGCGGATGCATTTCATGCGGGATGAACTCGCAACGACGGATCGTAATGCGTGCTGCGTGATGCGGAAGAAGCTAAAAGGAAAAAGGTAAAAGGTAAAAGAAAGACCGCTTTCAGCCGAGTCAAGAGTTGATGGTTGATGGTTGATGGTCAAAAGACAGACATATTTTCGTGTGATACGTGTGTTTCGTGTGATACGTAAAGAAGGGAAAAGAAAGAGATAATTGTAGGGACGGTTCGGGAACCGATCGTAAAAGAGCGCGGGTGGATAAGGAAAAGGGGAAAAATATCGGGAGCAGTAAGAGACGCGGGACACGAGTCTGAGTGCCGAGCGGGGAGAACAGGATAATGAATAGTGGATAAGGAGATTGCCGCGACCCGGAGGTCTCGCAACGACGGATTGTAATGCGTTTTGCGTGATGCGGAAGAAGCTAAAAGGTAAAAGGTAAAAGGTAAAAGAAAGACCGCTTTCAGCCGAGTCAAGAGTTGATGGTTGATGGTTGATGGTTGATGGTCAAAAGACAGATATATTTTCGTGTGATACGTGTGATACGTGTGTTTCGTGTGATACGACAAAATACAGAACGGGTAGAGCGTATAGAGCGAGTAGAACGAGTAGGATTTTAGTTGCTTGTGACTGGTGGCTGGTGTGAATACGAGAACGAGTAGAGCGAATAGTAAGAAAATAACGGAATGAATAGGGGATAAGGAGTCGATGGGGCCCGAGGGCGGATATAGAGATTGCTTCGCGGATGCATTTCATGCGGGATGAACTCGCAACGACAGAAGAACGGTTGGAATCTTGATTGAGTGTCAAGAGTTGATGGTTGATGTGAAAAGCCTACCAAGCAAGCCCGCATACTGCATAGCGACAGACGGATTCAATTGACAGGGATTGAGCATTGATTATAATATTTATATGAAAAGATATATGCTCCTGTTAATCCCCATTTTGCTGATAAGCAGTGAACTCACAGTAAGCTCAATTGTGTCATTGGGCAATCCTGCGGCAATTCTCTCCGGTACAGACATACTGCACAGAGCAGGTCTGTCGCATGCCGGTATTCCTGACAGTGTTTTCAGTAATGAATATGATCATGTATCCCTTCTGCATTCAGGCAGTTTTGCATGTGCAGAGGGCAGACAGATAGACCTCATTGCGGAGAGTAATGGTTACCGCATTATCCAGTCATTGACACTGCCCTATGAGATCACTGCTCTAAGCTCGGACTCCGGTCTGCTCTTTGCATCCAGTCAGTACAAGACAGATGTTTTCCGATATGATACATTGCTTACTCATATATCCGGTGCACCTGTCAAGGGCACCCGTTTTCTCATAGGCGGCCAGTATCATGCTGCAGTTAACAGCAGAACCGTTATTGCATTTGATATTGACAGCAGTTCTGCCAGTATTACAGATACTTTAATAACAAGCACAGGATCGGGAATATTCATCAATAAGTATCATCTGATATGCATTATCAATGGAGATACAATAAGGACATACATCTCGGGACCGGGCGGTATAGCTCTCTATTCACTCAAGAGAACAGCAGGGGAATTTGAACTCATTGCATTCACTCAAGACCAGCTGTATCTCAGGAAGAATTCATTTATATACAGATACACCAATCCATTTGTTGACAGTTTTGCTCTTGCTGATTCATTTGAATTTACAGGACCGGTTATAGACATTGATTATACCGGTGCAAATGAGTACACTGTGCTTTCCAATACGCATATTCACTCATTGTCTCCGACATTGAGGGATTCTACCCGCATCAACAGGAATATAAGCGGACTGCTCGCCTCCGGGCAGTACCACTATGTATTTGCAGAGAGTATTGATGTACTCAGTACTGACAATGATGAATTCAATTATTATTCACCGCATGCAGGGAAGGCCAAACAATTCAACAATGCTGTGCTTGCAGGCAGTACTGTATATGTTCCTTCAGGGGATTCACTATATGCCTATTATCCAGACCAAGTGCCGCGCTCCCTCTCCATGTGGGGTGATTCAGCTGTCATATACTCCACTCAGTACAATGACATAATGAAACATTCGCCCCAGTCTGATCCTGACTCCCTGCTCTTTTCATCACTGTATGATATTCACTCAATATATGCCGGAGATAGCAGTATTTACTGTGCTGCCGGATATGCAGGCATGAGGGCTTTTACACTGTCAGGATTTACTCTGGGATATCTCAGCTCCAGTGATTTTATGATGAATCTGGCAGGCACTTCAAACAGCATTGTTGCAGGTGATTTCCGAAAATTTTCTATTACAGACACACTATGCAGAAATCCTGAAACAGTCAATCTCAAAATTGAGCAATTCTCTTCATCAGGTGACACACTTTACATACTCACTGACAGCTTACTCCTCTCATTCACCGGACATTTGGATACAGTTTTCAATAATAGTGCATTTGCACCCTATAAATTATTCTCCCTCTCTCTGGGGGAGGGTGTTCTTGTCAATGAAAATAACATGATAATAATGATAAGCAATGCACCGTCATTCATGGACAATCCAAGGTCACTTGACAAGAGTGCATTAGAAAATTATAATAGATGCATATTTGACATTTCCGGAAGGCGCATTCATCAAACAGGCCCCGGAGAACTGAAACCGGGGATTTATTTTCAACCGGGAACAGACGGAATCCGGAAACTTATAATCTTGAAATGAGGTGTGGATGGACAAATTCAGGAAGATTTACTCTTTCATTCTGTTTTCAATGCTTCTCTGGCTTCTTTACAGTGCATTGATATTCCCGGCCGGACCCTATGATTATCTGGCAGGAATAATATTCGCCCCCATGACACTTGTATTTGCTCTGAAAATCAGCAGTGCGGGCAATATGAGATACATAACTCCTCTGGGTCTTATATGGATCATTGCCTATATCCCCTATCTCTTTATAAGAATAGTCCAGGCGAATATTGATGTGGCGCTGAGGGTACTGCATCCCAAACTCCCCATAAAACCCGGTTTTATCAAGATTGACTGCAGCAAAACCCCTGATTCCTTCACAAAACTGATGCTTGCCAATTCAATTACACTGACACCCGGCACACTGACAATTGACACAGAAGGCAGCAAGCTCCTCATACATACTGTTGATACAAGTCAGTATGAGAAGGGCAGTGATATCACAGAGGGATTCATGCATTACCTCAAGAGGATGTGATTATGATTATACTGATGATACTGACAGGAATATTCATAGTGTCTGCAGTTATTCTGACACTGATAAGATTCTTCTCGGGTCCCACACTGTATGACAGGATTGCTGCAATAGATGTCATGACACTGATAACACTTGTTTTCATAATAATACTCTCACTGTATTACAGGAACAGTATATATATGGATGCGGCAATTGTATATGCAGTACTCTCCTTTATAGGTGTTGTTGCATTCGCAAGATTCATGGAGAAGAAGAATGATAAATGAAATTGTCGGAATGATACTGATGCTTTTGGGTTCAATGTTCCTGTTTTTGGGGGCACTCGGTTTATTGAGAATGCCTGATATTTACAATAGGCTCCAGGCAGGCACCAAAGCCACAACACTGGGCATTATATTTACTGTAATGGGAGCAGGTATTTATTATCCGCCTGTTCTTGTGAAATCAATACTTATTGTATTCTTTGTACTGATAACCAATCCTGTTTCATCCAGCACACTGGCAAGAAGTGCATACAAGAATGAAGTTGAGCAGTACAAAGGAACAGCAGATGACACGGAGGGATTATGATTGAGATAATCATAATGTGTATTCTCTCAATTGTATCAATAGGCACATTGTGCTTTATATGCGTAAACAGGGACCTCATAACAGCTGCAGTGGGGACAACACTGATATCCCTTATTGCATCCATTATGTTCGTTATTATGAGGGCACCCGATGTTGCAATGACAGAGGCATCAATAGGAGCAGCTCTCTCAGGCGCAATAATAATCGGCATTATAATTAAGGTGAGAAGGAGAGACAGATGAAACGTTTTGTTGCTGTTATAATATTTGCATTCCTCTCCATACTGCTTATGATATTCATGTTTGAGATAAGTGATTTCTCGCATCTCTCTTCAGGCAATGCCTCATTTGTTCTAAGCAGGAATCTCTCTGATTTTAACATACCCAATATAGTCACCTCTGTTGTAACCCAGTACAGGGGCTATGATACAATCGGGGAGATAACCATTCTATTTCTGGCTGTAACAGGCATATACATGCTCATATCCGCAATGGGGCTGAAGAGTACAGGCAAATTGCTTGAACCTGCCGGCAATATAGTAAAATCAGCATCAATAATACTTTTTCCTATTATCATGATATTCGGCATATACATTATTGTCAATGGGCATCTCTCCCCGGGGGGCGGATTCCAGGGCGGTGCAGTAATCGGGTCCGGCATGCTCCTGCTATTCCTCTCAGACAGACGGCGGGAAATATCATCCCGGGCCTCACATGCAGTTGAATCAATGGCTGTTATCATTATTCTGCTCATAGGTCTCATTGGAATTTATACAGCCAATATCTTCCTTGTCAATTTCATGGGAACAGGGATGTTCAGCTCAATAATCTCAGGCGGCATAATACCTATTATCTATTCACTCATAGGCATCAAGGTCACAGTGGAGTTTTTCCATTTAACAGAGCATATTCTTAGGAGTTAACATGCAGAATACACTCAACATACTATTCCTTGTCAATGGCATCATACTGCTGACAGGCGGTATAATGATTGCACTTATCAGCAGGAACATAATAAAGATGATAATCGGATTTGTCATTGCACAGACAGGTGTCAATATTCTGATTGTTGCATCAGGGTATGTTATTGGAGGGAAAGCTCCTGTGCTTAGCCGGTATCAGCAGCTGGCAGGCACTGTAAGCTGTGACCCCATACCGCAGGCACTGGTGCTGACATCCATAGTTATCGGGATTGCAACAACAGCCCTATTCCTCTTCTTCGCACTGCGCTTCTACTCTGACAAAGGTACATTGAACAGGGATTATACGGAGGACAATGATGATTAATCCTGTTATGATAATAATTCTGACACTGGCTGCAGGATTCATAGCACCGCTGCTGTATCATTTTGTCAAGCGAATCTATTTCCTCATCCTATCACTCATATTCGCTTTCAATATAATTGAGATACTCATCATAATGCCGGATATAATAAATAATCCCATTGTAATGAATATGTCAGGCATACAGTTTCCGTGGGGCATTACTCTTGTCTTCACATTCACGGGAACACTGATACTCCTCACTGTCAATATACTAGCTCTTTTATACTCCATATACCTCATAAAGGGAAGAGGAGTATATGATAATCCCCGGGTAGTAGCAACAGTATTTCCCATAATCATTGCGGGTGTGATGACCATAGTATCATCAATTGATATTTTCAATATATTTGTTTTTATTGAACTTGTTACAATAGGTGTTTATATACTTGCAGGGTCAAAGAAATTACTGAGGACAGATCTCTCAGTCATAAAATTCATTACAGGCACGACAATCGGCTCATTACTGATGCTTCTCTCCATTGCGTCAATCTATTCAATAACAGGGACTCTCAATCTCATTGAGATAAACAGTATGATTATTGCAGGTAAATTCAATCTGTTCTATTTCTCCATTGCAGCTTTCATCTTTTTATTCGGCATGCTCTTTGAACTGTATATATTCCCCGCAAATATCTTTGTGACAGATCTCTACGGGCATTCCGACTGTCTCTCCGACTCTGTTTATTCCGGCATCATTCAGACAGGCATGCTCTTTGTATTCATAAAATTATTCATGCTCTTTACAATGACCGGTATAATGAGCACAATTCTCATAATACTCGCATCACTGACAATTATAATATCGGAACTATCAGCACTCTCTTCATCCAATATCAAGAGAATGCTCGGATTCTCCTCCTTTTCCCATTCCGGTATGATAGTGCTTCTCGTTGTTATCAGCAAGACCGAGCTCGGTACAGGGATGATGCTCAATGCAGCAGTTGTTATGCTTATTATACATGCATTGTCAAAATTCATCATGTTCTTTGCATTGAGAT
>JAXHVG010000325.1:0-3814 GCA_034189245.1 Caldifarciminota bacterium | reverse complement strand
TATGCACTGTACTTCAATAATAAATACGGTACAGTGGGCCATGTGTTCCAGGGGAGATTCGGCAGTGAGCCGTTACTGGAAGAAGAGAGAGGTATCCCGAGAGTATTAAATTATATACATTACAATCCTGTTAAAGCAAGTATTGTTGAGAAACAGGCAGACTACCCGTTTTCAAGCGCTGGTTTCTATGAAGGCAAGAAGAGCTATATAGAGCAATTGAAGAAGATAGATTATGACAGGAGTATAACAGACAGGGAGTTTGAGACCTACAAGGGCGTAATCGGCACCAAAGAGGAATACGAGAAACTGCTCAAGCGTAAACCAACAAGGAAGAAGAGTAAACACAAGGAAAGACGGAAGAAGAAACTAGAAGAAAAGTTAAAAGCATTGCTGCGTGAACATGACCTTGATATGGAGGTGTTTTTCAGAAAACGCAGCAAAGAAGAAAAGAAACGGTTATCAAAGGTTCTAAAAGCCCTAATAAAGAACGGTTACAGCCAATCATCAATAGCAAGGCTTATAAACAGGAGCCAGACAACAGTCTATAATATGTTACATGTAAAAAAATAAGGTTATAGAAATGAAGGACCGTCCCCGGGATTTGGAAGGGTTTTTATTGAAAAAGGGCGGGATTTGTGATATGATTTCAATGTGAAACAGGTAATGTTTATTATAATGTTGATTATATTTGTCACCTGTTATTCAGGGCAGTATGTGCTTGAATTTGACAGGCCTCTTGACAATATAAAACACCCCTCAATAAAGAGAATTATCAAGCGCTACAATTATATTGTTGTTGATATGGCAAGAGAGGATATTGAGTCAGCATTCCCCAATGTCAAATCCGTTTATCCTGACCCGAAGGTCAAGGCTGCCTATAAGCCCAATGACCCGTATATAGATTATCAGTGGAATCTGCTGGCGGATCATTACAATATATCCGGTATTCTGGACAGGGGGATTACAGGTTCCAGGAGTGTTATAATAGGTATTCTGGACACAGGTATAGCATTTGAGGATTATGCAATACCCTCTTCTGAATCGGACAAGGTATATTCATCTGACGGGCAGTATCATCAGTACAGTGATTTTGCAGACATCAATTTCACCAATGGTTATGATTTTGTGTCAGATGACATGCATGCCAATGATATGAATGGTCATGGCACAAACTGCTGCGCCATAATAGCCTCGGGCATTGATAATAATATTGATATGAGCGGTATTGTTTCACAGGCAAGCATTATGCCCCTCAGGGTGCTTGATGAGAATGGCGAGGGCAATGCCAGTGACATTGTATCTGCTGTTGAACATGCAGTCAATTACGGCTGCAATGTGCTGAATCTCTCCCTTGCAGGTCAGTCAACAGATTCCATTGGATGGCATCCTCTCCATGTGGCAATCATTGATGCTGTGTCCAATGGCATTACTGTAATATGTGCAACAGGCAACAATGGGGCGTCGTATATATCATATCCTGCAAAATTTGAAGAAGCGATTGCAGTGGGTGGTGTTGATTATCATTTTGAGAGGGCTTCCTATTCCCAGTATGGCGAGGGACTGGATTTCTCTGCTCCGGGCGGTGTTGTGTATCAGGACAATGACAATGACGGATATTATGACGGCGGCATACTCATACCGTCATTTGACACATATAATTCACAGACAGATGTTTCCTCATTCAGTATATACTATGGCGAAGGCACCTCATTTGCAGCACCTCATATAACTGCGCTTGCAGGCCTGCTCTATTCAATAGGGTATTCCGGTTCTGATGAGATAGAAGATGCCCTTATTGAGGGCTCTCTTGACCTCGGTACAGCGGGATATGATGAGGAATTCGGATGGGGGTATCCTCATCCCGATTCTCTGTTCAGCAGAAAGGTGAAGCTCACTGTAATACAGTATGATTATCTGCGCAATAGCTTTGATATTGCACTGAATCCCATTGAGACAGGTGTTGTCATTGATTCAATTGTTTTTGAAGGCAGGTCTCTCCGAGAGTTTTACAGTGTCAATGCATCCTCTTATACAGGCAGCTTCACAGGACTCAATACAGGTGCATATACACTGGATGTGTATCTTACGGGCAGTGAAGGGCATGAATCAATGGCAACAGACATATTGCTCAGATCACCGTCAGATACCACTTCCTACATATACAATGGCAACGCGTCATTCTACCTGCAGTCAGGGGGCCTTATCCTTATGGAGGGCAATAAATTCAATGTGAAGGTCCTTGACAGTACAGGGGAGCTTGTATTCACAACAGACAATCCCGGGCATTACACTGTTATGAGAAACAGCAGGGAAATACCATGCAGGAGAAATGAGACAGCCCTCTTTGCTGAAATCTCCAGAAAGGGCATATACAGAATAGTGGAGAGGAGAGACATGAAATACAATGTAGAGAAGAAGAGTGAAAGCGGGTCAATACTTCTCTCTTCTCAAAGCACAATAGAATGGGATAATTCACCGTATTCCCTCTTTGACAGGACAGGGAGGAACATTGAATCAGGCAGTGGTTTTACTATCAGTTTTGCGGATATGAATCCCGGCATATATTTTATAAGTTCAGGCGGAAGAGTATGGAAAATAATAAAATTGCACTGATGCTCATTGTACTGGCAATTGTGTCATGCACATTACTGACAGTGGAGAGGTCAGGATGGTACTATATCAAGCATAATGACATTCAGACCGCGCACAGGGAATTCCTCCGTGACTATGCCTATGACAGCGGGGATGTGAGCAATACTGCAGGACTCGCCTATACATTTTTTATGCTCAATGAACCTGACTCGTCACTGATATATGTGAAGCAGTCCATTGCTCTGAGGCCCGATACATCCATTACCTATTTTGTTTCAGTCAATTATTACCATTATTATGGCCCGCGCAGTGCATTTGCCTATTATAGTGATGCAGTAGAACAATACGGGTATATCAGGACAGGGCAATTCATTGATTCTGTAGTGTCATGGGCTGATCTGCACAAACTCGGCCTTGTGTCGGGTTATGAGACAGGCATGTATGACTCTGTTTACAGCATACTCCGCCGTATAACGGATATTGATACCACACTCAATATGTCAGACAGTAGTGAAAGGACAATTCTTCTGGACTATATAAGTAAATTATAGGAGGTTAGATGAAAATAGCAGTAGTAATGGGTTCGCAGTCAGACAGTGAAGTAATGCAGAGATGCACGGATACATTGGAGCAATTTGGTATTGAATATGACAGAATGATAATGTCTGCCCACAGGACACCGGAAAAAGTGAGGAATTTTGCAGTCAATGCAAGAGAGAATGGATACAGGGCAATTATAGCAGGGGCAGGATATGCAGCCCATCTTGCAGGTGTAATTGCTGCCCATACCACACTGCCTGTTCTTGCAGTGCCGATTGACTCATCGCCTCTCAAGGGCATTGATTCCCTCTATGCTTCAGTAATGATGCCGTCGGGAGTGCCTGTTGCAGTATTTACTGTAGGCAGTGCCGGAGCCAAGAATGCTGCTGTTTTTGCAGCTGAGATGCTCTCATCAGAGAATGAAGACATAAAAAAGAAGATTGATGAAATGCGTGATGAATGGTCAAAGGAATAAGGCATTAAATTACCTGAAGTCAGGACGACCCGTAATATTTGCAACAGATACTGTTAATGGCATAGGATGCATCTATGACAATATAGAGTGCATTGAGAAGATATTCAGGATGAAAAAGAGGGATGAGGACAAGCCCCTCATTCTGCTCTTTGACTCAATGAATAGAGTTAAGGAGTATTTTGAACTGAACAATGAGGAGAAAGGACT
>JAXHVG010000324.1:0-4061 GCA_034189245.1 Caldifarciminota bacterium | reverse complement strand
ATACGTATTGTGGATGAAGAGTATATCAAGAAGGAACGGCTAATCCCTGTAAATAAGTTCATCAATTACACTGAGATTGAGAATACAGTGCAATCCGCCCCGGGCATAGAGGTGCTGAGACCGAGAACAAAATTCGGCGGACTGGTGGCAAAGGAGGATAAGGAAGCGGACGGCATGATGATAATAGGACTCCTGCCCAATAGGGAACTGGACAATAAATTCCTCAGGAATACTGATCTGGAAAAGGGCGAGATACTCCTTGGCCGTCAATTTGCCGGTGAATACGGCATAAAGAGGGGAGACAGTGTTGTTATAATAACACCGACACGATACGGCTATCTCAATGGATTGACACTTGAAGCAGATGAATTCTATGAAACAAATATCAATTACATAGGGAAATCCACTGTATTCCTGCATTTGAAGGATGCGCAGTTTCTTCTGGCTTATAATGAAGATCAGGCAACAGAACTGATGATCATGTCATCATCCCCTTCTCGGACATACAAGGCAGTCAGGAACCGCCTCTCAGAGAGGGAGGATATTGATATTGCATATTATCTTGCAGGCGAATCCCTGATGAAATATATTGAGATCGGATCATCATTTGTCTATATATTCCTCGCTATTCTATTTGCAATAGCATCCATTGCAATAATCAATACAATGGTAATGGCTCTCTATGAGAGAACCAAGGAAATAGGGATGATGAAATCACTCGGTCTTAAGAACAGGCATGTGTTCACAGTATTCATACTTGAGACAATCTTCATTACTCTGATGGGTGTTATCATTGGTGTTATCATGGGCTCACTCTTGACATATTATTTCCAGGTGAATGGTATGGATTTTACAAAGGCAATGCAGCAGATTGATATGCCCATAGGCTCTGTGTGGTACACGGAACTGAGTTTATTCAATGTGATAATTGCTGTCATAATGGGCATTGCCTCAGGTATGTTCTCATCACTCTTTTTAATCAAAAGAATCTGGCGCATAAGGCCTGCAGAGGTCTTGAGGGGGTAAAGATGAAAAGGACTGTAATAATTTTGACCTTTATTTTGACTGCTCTTCTTACATATGGAGTAACAGTGGATGAGATAATAGAGGAGATGGACAGGAATATGGTCTTTGAAAATATGAAATTTGAAGCTGAGATGACAATAAAGGAAGGCAGTGATATACGCACAATGAAGATGGATATATACATGAAGGATGAGGACAATGTGCTTATTGAGATCAACCAGTCATCAACAGGCCATATCAACAGGTTCATGAAGAAAGAGGGGCAGATGTGGCTCTATATACCCAGTGCAGGACGCTCCATAAGAATAAAGGGGCATATGCTCAAAGAGGGTTTCATGGGCAGTGATTTCTCCTATGAGGACATGTCTGAGAATCAGCGCTCGGATGAACTCTATTCACTTGAGCTGATACACAGCGACACCCTCTATGTTGTTGATATGAAGGCAAAGAGCAAGGAGGCGCCCTATAAGCATGTGAAGGCGTATATCAGAAAGGACATATTCCTTCCTGTAAAGGAGGAGATATACTCATCATCGGGCCGTCTGCTCAAGGAATTCTTCATTGACGATTATACTGAAAAGCAGGGCAGATATATACCAACGGAAATGCGGATGTATGATAATCTCAAACAGGACTCATACACCAAAGTCAAATACACGGATGTGGAGATGAATGCGGGTATATCAAATCAATATTTCACAAAAACCTATTTTGAAAGATGAAAAGATATATACTTCTGTTTGCCATACTGCCTGTAATACTCTCCGGTCTGAATTTCTCCGGTGATTATAATTATAATTATTATTATTATCAGTCAATCAATGCATATGGCGAAAACCGCATTACTCTCAATGCAAGACATATGTCAGGTCCTGCTACAATGTATATACAGGGACTGGGCCTGTTTTATATAGGCTCTCCGAAATACTATATCCCCTATCCGGACTGGTTCCCCCAGTCCATTATGCAGTACATGCCTGATTATTATGCACTGAATAATGAATACAGGGTAAACCAGATATATCTCTCACTGTTCTATAGATTTATCAATCTCAAGATAGGCAGATTCTCTGTCAAATGGGGACTCTCTGAGATATATTCACCCATAGACATATTCGGGCAGAATAATCCGATGAATTTGAATTATATCAGGGAGGGCATTGACGGTATCTATCTCAAGGCTTCTCAGGGCAATAATACACTGGGTTTTATATATGAGGACCATACTGACTATGAGAAGACAAAACAGGGACTGATGTTTGAGAATATCAATGAATTCTCTTCTGTCAAATTCCACATTGCCCATTATTTTGATTTCCGTCAGGGGCTATTCAATTCCAACACTGTTGAATACAGTATGTTCTCAGCAGGGATAATCACTGATTACAATGGACCCGGAATCTGGCTGGAGGCGGATTATTTTGCCGACATGAACTATTATATAAGGGACTCGCTTGATGATTTTTCCAAATACTATGTAACAGCGGGTATTGATTACACATTCTTTGATAAATTGTATCTAATGGGTGAATACATACATAAATCCAATGGCAAATCAGCCCCCTACTCTGCACTTGATATTATTTCAAGATATATCAATAGTGATTTCCTCATAGGCAGGCATTATGTTTCCGGTATTGCCGCCTATAACAGAGAGGGGAAATTCTCAGCTGAGACAATGACAATGCTCAATGCAATTGACATGTCAATGCTCAATGCAGCGAGCATCAGATTCAATGCAGAGGAGAATCTCACATTTTCCCTCACAGGGCTCTTTTTTACAGGTGACAGTGAGGATGATTTCTCCGGTCTGCCGCCCATATACGCATTACAGGTTCAGTATCTCTTCTAATTCATAGCAAGGAGTTATAATGAAGCCATTTACATACTATAATCCTGTAAGGATGCATTTCGGAGAGGGAATGCTGGACAAACTGGCCGGTATAATGGAAGATTATGAGAGTCCCGTGCTTATTGTCACAGGCAGGAGCAGTCTCAAGAAGACAGGCACATTGGCAAGAATTGAGACAATGCTCAATAATAAAAGCAGAGAGTATTTCATACTGAATGGCGTGAAATCCAATCCTGAGATTGACAAGGTGAGAGATGGTATTGAAATGGTAAGGCAAAGCAGTATAAAGTTCATACTGGCAGCAGGAGGAGGCAGTGTTATTGACACAGCAAAGGCAATTGCAGCAGGATTCTCCTATGACGGTGATGTTTGGGACTTCTACCGGGGGGCTGCAGAGCCCCGGGACGGTCTGCCTATTGGCGTAATACTGACAATAGCGGCAACAGGCAGTGAGATGAATCCCATATCCGTAATAACAAATCCTGATGAAAAGGAAAAGGTCGGCATATCATCTCCATTTATGTACCCGCAATTCACAATAGAGGACCCCGAATTGACACTGACAGTCAACAGGGAATACACGGGCTATTCGGGTGTTGACATTATTGCTCATGCAGTAGAGGGATATTTCACTTCCACGGACAGTAACACACCCATACAGGATGGATTTACAGGTGTAATTGTCAAGACAGTCATTGACAACACCCGCATACTCATGAAGAACCCGGATAATATTGAGGCGCGCAGCAATATCATGTGGGCATCCACACTGGCTCTCAATGGCATACTTACAGCTGGCATAGGGAGATACAGGTTTGAAAATCACATGATAGGACACGGACTCTCCGCTTATTACAATACACCCCATGGAGCAAGCCTGTCTATTGTCATACCTGCATGGCTGGCAGTCAATATTGATGTATACAGGAAGAAGATAGAAGAACTCGGTTCAATGATTTTCGGCTTGGATAATGCGGAGGAAACTGTCAGGAAGTTCAAAGAAACATTCGCATCATTTGATTCCCCTGTATCACTTGAGGATGCCGGAATCACGGATATTGATGAGGGTGTCATAAGCAGTATTATTTCAACTGCCTCCCGCAGGAATATTGATATGACAAGGGATACATTAGAGGATATATTTGCCCGGATGAAATGAAAGAAATAGGGGTTAACCCATATC
>JAXHVG010000323.1:0-4547 GCA_034189245.1 Caldifarciminota bacterium | reverse complement strand
GCCCACTACAAGGAGTATTGTCTCAATTGTTATGCAATTGTAAAGCATTGTAAGCTTCTTCCTCCACTGCATCCTTGATATAAGCCAGTATAGAAAAGCTACTGCAAGTACGAGGAATTCAACAGGTATTGGTGTTGCCAGAATAAGAATTATAATGATCAGTATTGGCCATATGCCGCTTACAAATCTCAAAAGCGCTCTGGCAGGATGCATCTCCCGTATCTGATTCCTGCCCTTTATTACTGTAAAGAGAAAGACAAGACCTGTTGCAATGGCAATAATGGAGAGATAGAACTGGCTCATGACAATGGTCTTCATCTCTATTTTGAGTATTGACACAGTGAGTATGAGTCCGGGATATAGAGGCCAGGCGTATTCCCATACATGCCTGAACCAGAAATTGACATATACCTTATGCTCCGGCTTCATATTGAGTTTATTGCCTATTGAGCCGACAATGGGTGCAGGGAGCATTGCCCCGCCGGGCATTGGCAAAAGCCCTATGGTCATAGGCGGTATGATCATTGCAATCCTGAGTTTCGGAACAAGATTTACTATGCCCTCAAGCATCTTATTGATATCCCCTGCTTTGAGAACAGAGGCAATAAGGAATACCGAATATATGATTGCCAGTATGCGGAAGAATATATAGGATGTCATTGACCTGTAGAAAAAGAACGGCAGGTCAATTATACTCTCTGCAAACATAAAGCCGACAATCATTGCAGAGAGCATAAGCACTACCCCTATTGCCATGTTCTTCCTTATAAGGAGAATCATGAACACTATGAGCAGTGCTATTTTGACTATTTCCATGCTATACTATTTGCTTACATCCAGCAGTGGTGTGAGATTCTGGTCAAACGGGAGTATAACTGTTCTTGTGCCATTGGATTTGAGTACATCCTTCAGGTTCTGAATATAGTACCACTGGAGATACTGTGCGGACAGTGACTGTCTTATCATCCTGTTTGCATTGGCAATACCCTCTGCCTCAATGAGCTTTCTCTCTTTCTCCTTTTCCTCTTTCTGCAGGACATAGACCATTTTCTGGGCATCCTGTTCTGCTGCTATCTTCTCATCTATGGCATTCCTCACCTTAAGCGGCAGTTCAATCTTCCTGAGAAGTACCCTGTCTATAATAACACCCTTCTCATTGAGCTTGTCAAACATCAGTGCATAGATCTCATCAGTAAGCACTGCACGCTTGGCAGAGTATATCTCTGTTACATTGTAATTAACTGCAGCATCCCTTATTGCTGTCCTTATTGAGGGCCTTACAATCTTTTCAACATAATTGGGGCCTATTTCCTCATAGACCTGTCCTGCCTTTGCCTTGTCCAGTTTATACCATATAGTGAGATCAAGGTTTATTGAGAGACCGTCTGCTGTCAATGCTGATATGGCATCATCACCCTTGACCTTACCCTCAGCCCTTGTGGAGGACATTGTGTATTCCTGTGTCCTTACAGACATCTGCTCCACTGTTACAAGGGGGACAACAAGATGAATACCGCTTGGGAGTATTCTGGACTGCACCTTGCCCAGGAGTATCTGCACGCCGACAAAACCGGGGGGCACTATTCTCACTGCACTGATAACTAGGATAATAACAAGCACTGCAATGACAATGCTTATCATTGTGCCTTTCTTCATTTTCATCTTGATCTGCGGTGAGTATCTCATATAGAGTATCACACCTGCTACTATGAGTAGAATAATAAAAGGAATCATTTTTTCTCCTTATTTAATTGTTTCCATACCTTTTTGATCTCTTCATAATCAAACCCCTTTCTCAGGAGATATGAAAAGATCTTCTCTTTTTCTCTGTTTCTTTTAATTTGTTTTTCCATGAGATTCTCAATAACTGTGCTGCTCGTGTAATCAGCAAGCAGTGATTTAATGTTCTCCATTACATCCTTTGAAAAACCTTTTTTAAAGACCTTCTGTTCTATCTCGCGGCGGGAGTATTTCCCCTTCTTTCTGAGATATGCCAGATAATCTGAGAGGAATCGCTTCTCATCAATAAACTGCCTATCTTTGAGATACTCCATTGCCCTGTCAATAATATCATCTGGTGTTTTCCTCTCTATCAGTTTTGTCCGCAATTCCCTTTCAGTATAATCCTTCCGGGCAATAATATTTACAAGATAATCCCTTGTATCATCCCAGTAGAGATCATTGAGAAGCACTTCCAGTTCCTCTCTGCTTATTTCACTGTCCTTGAGCAGTCTCTTCTCTGCAAGGAATTCCCCGCTGCAGGAGAATTTATATTCTTCATCTATATAGATATGATATCTATTCTTTCGTTTCTTTGCTTTCTTTACTTTCGTTATCTTCACTATTCTCTTCTTCATTCTCCTCTTCAATCTCCTCTTCAACACCTATGCCCATTGCTTTCTTTATCTTGTCTTCAATATCTGTCATAAGTTCGGGGTTTTCCTTGAGATATACACGGGCATTCTCCCTGCCCTGGCCGAGCCTTTCATCACCGTATGAATACCATGCTCCCGCTTTATCAATAATGTCCATCTCTACACCGAGATCCACCACTTCACCCGGTTTGGAGATGCCTTCACCGAAATAAATGCCGACCTGGGCTTTCTTGAACGGTGGGGCGAGTTTATTTTTCACTACCTTGATCTCCACCATATTGCCTATATTGTCTTCACCTGACTTGATTGAAGTAACCCTTCTTATCTGTATTCTCACAGATGAGTGGAATTTCAGTGCAAGGCCGCCCGGTGTTGTCATGGGATTACCGAATATAATGCCTATCTTGTATCTCACCTGATTGATGAATACAACACATGTCTTGGATCTGCTTATCACAGCAGTGAGTTTCCTCAGTGCCTGAGACATAAGGCGCGCCTGCAGCCCCATGTGTGAATCCCCCATCTCGCCCTCAATCTCTGCTTTCGGCACAAGCGCTGCAACAGAATCAACAACAACTATATCCACACTGCCGCTTCTTACCAGCATCTCCGTTATCTCCAGTGCCTGTTCGCCTGCATCCGGCTGAGCTACATAGAGGTTATCAATATCCACACCGAGTTTCTTGGCATATGTTGAATCCAGTGCATGTTCAGCATCAATAAATGCTGCAATGCCGCCTGCTTTCTGGGCTTCTGCTATTGCCTGAAGACCCAGTGTTGTCTTGCCTGAGGATTCGGCACCGTAGATCTCAACAACCCTGCCCCTGGGGTATCCGCCTATACCCAGTGCTTCATCAATTGAGAGAGAACCGCTTGATATAACATCTGCAGCTACTGCCGAATTTTCACCGAGACGCATAACAGCGCCCTTGCCATACTGTTTTTCAATCTGTTTTAATGCCCTGTCAAGAGATTTTTGTTTGTTATCCATTTATAACTCCCCATTTGAATATATTTCTGTGTAAATTGAACCGTTTTTCGTCAATGCGGATTCGTATAAAACCATACTTTTAATAGTATATTGCCCGCCCTCTGTTTTGTCAAGTTTATTCACCACATAATGATGCACTTCACGGGCAGCAGAGCTTTTTTTGAGCCTTGCAATGGTTATGTGCGCTTTGAAGGGCTTCCTGTCAAAATGCACTGCATTGTCAGCAAGCCGCGACCTCAGTTCAATGCTTCTTGATTCCAATTGACCTGCATTCTGAACATCCATGTACAGTATTGCCGGAATTCCCCGTTTCATGAAGAAACCGGGACGGGACACTGTTATTTCAACAGGTTTAAAATCAATACTGCTCATTGCCTTCTTTATTTCCGGAATATTCTCTGTTTTCACCTGTCCGAGGAATGCAGCTGTGATATGCATATTCTCCGGACTGACCCACCGTATGCCTTCTGAACCGGTTTCTGCCATTATTTTCTCCTGAAGTATCCTCATCCTGCTTTTGAATACAGCAGGTAATTCAAATGCAATAAATAACCGCTTGCTCATCTGAGCCTCCTGTAGAGATTGAATAGGAGATAATGGGCACTGAAGTTTCTGTTGGAACTTCGGCTCCCGTTAAATATATACTTAAAGCTTGTTGTTTTATTGAATGCAACAGCCATATAAACAAGGCCAGCTGGTTTATCATCAGTGCCCCCTCCCGGTCCTGCTATGCCTGTGACAGATATACCTATGTCCGATTTCATCAATCTTCTGATGCCTTGAGCCATTGCCTCTGCTGTCTGCCTGCTTACAGCACCGTGTTTATCAAGTATTTCACTGTCAACATCCAGTATTCTCAACTTTATCTCATTGCTGTAAGCAGTAACACCCCCTTTGAAATATTGGCTTGAACCGGGTACATCAGTAATGAGTTTGGAGACGAGGCCTGCTGTGCATGATTCTGCTGTTGACAGAGTCAGTCCCTTTTCTGTGAGCATTGCCCCTACTCTTTCGGACAATGACTCATCCATAGTCCTTGAATAGATGTATTCACTGAATATATCCTGCAGCCGGGAGTAATCCCCTTTTGACGGCTCATAGAGGACAATATCCACACCGCCTGCAAAAGGCAGCAGGGCAATACGTTCAGCCGGAGCACTGCTGCTGTTCCTTAATGCTTT
>JAXHVG010000322.1:0-13176 GCA_034189245.1 Caldifarciminota bacterium | reverse complement strand
GCTGTGCCAATGTACTCATGTGTGAAATTATAGAGTTTCCCGGCATCAAATAATTTTTCATCATAATCTGTCAGCACTGTGAGCCACCGGGGAGGCCTTTTGCCTTTATAGACAGAGGCACTTGAAAACTCATAGTCCTCGGGTTTTATAACAATACGGGCTTTGACCGGATTATTATGAATATAGTAGAGTATTGTATACAGATAATCCCGGCTGAGTACAATGAGAGACAATGGCCTGTCCTGGAATACATGCCCTGTTGTATTATTCTTGCTATTGAACAGTATTGCATAACGGGTGTGGAGCGGATGAATGAGATTGTAGATGGGATCTGATTTGAGACGGAGGAGTATGTGATAGTGATTGCGCATAATGCAGTATGCAAATACCTCCAGGTCAGTATCCTTCAGCTGTTTCTTGAGATAACTGATGAATATGCGCATATCATCCGGGGAGAAGAACAATGGGTTCTTTCTCTGCCCCCTTGCTATGATATGATAAAAATAACCCTCTAATTGTAACCGACCCCTTCTAGCCATAACTATATTTTATAATTTCATAATGATAAGTCAAGTGCCTGTTTCCTTCAGTGTTATTCCGAAATAAAATGCCCGGAATCCGGAGTTAGGATTTTACTGTGAGTATACTTTAGTTACACTTCCTCATTTCCCCTATATGCCCATTGTCAAGGAGCAGCCGCCCTCTATACCATTTCCCGAATTGTAAAGACCGGATATTTCAAAAGAGGATTTTGAAGCATATATCCGGATTCTTG
This sequence comes from Caldifarciminota bacterium, assembly GCA_034189245.1. Taxonomy (GTDB): domain Bacteria; phylum Hydrothermota; class 32-111; order 32-111; family 32-111; genus JAXHVG01. The sequence goes on along the minus strand of JAXHVG010000322.1, from coordinate 12,401 downwards.
CTCCTGCTGTAAATCCTTTGCCTCTGTATATATTCCTATGCTGGTATATTTCACTGACCATATAGTGATACTGGCTCAATACATCATCCCCTTGAACAGAGTATAGATATCCGAATAATCTGAGGTCATATGCGGAATATTCCATATTAAAATCCTCCCTGATAAGATAACTGCCCCTATTGGTGATAATTGCCGAATGCTTTATTAGAAAACCATTTTCCGACAACCGGCTGTGCCTCACTTTCATTACATAACTCGTATCTGCAGGGTCAATCTTAACATCCATCTCCAGACCTTTCATGGGCTTGAGTTTTGCTGCTGCCTCAAATGAATAATCATTATCTCTTCTTATATATTCAAATGTCAGGTATGTGGGGAATATGCTGCTTAAAGATACACGCGAGTACATTGAGTAGAAGTTACTGCCTGAAAATAATGCGGAATGCGTATTATAATAATTATAACTTCCTGCAGCACCTGTATAGATGCGGAGCTTGTCAAATATCCGCCGCATTGCAATATGGCCTGCATACCCGGTTCTGCTCAATGCGCAGTCATAGGAAATATCCCCGCATAAACCGAATACATCCACTATATAATTACTTCTGCTTTCAAGTGCATTGACAGTGCGCGAATAGGCCGAGTACATCAATCCTGTATTGAAATAACCCGTGGGTGACATATAGAGAGCCCCTCCGGTGTACTCTGACAGATTATCCCTCCTGCTTGATGAGAGTGAATCATCATGTATATTATACTGCAGTATCCTGTCAGCATTGCCCAGTGAATCCAGTCTGCTGTCGTATTTATTGTACGAAGATATGAGGGTCAGAATACTGCTTCCCACCGGAAAGGCATACATCAGTCCCCGGAATGAAGGGTATTCTGTCTTTGAGAGATCCGGCTCATTCCTCAGTGAGTAGAATGAAGAACCCGCGAAATTGAATTGTGTGCCGTAATTGGAAAATAGCCCCTTGCCTGTTCTTATCCTGTAATTGCCTGCAGTCAATCTCCCGGACAGGTCAATTGCCAGTTTCAGATTATCAAGATAATTCCCCTCACCTGCGTCTTTCTCCATGAGAATACCGCTGTAAAAAATACTGCGCTGAGCACTGAGTCTTAATATGACAGCACTCTCTTCAAGATCAATACTGTCCGTGTATATAATGCCCTTTACATTGACACCGGACTCATCCCTGAACATTGATGCATGGATTATACGGGCTAAATATCCATTACCTGTAAGATGCTCCAGCTTCAATACACTGACCATTTCACCACTTCTCTTCATATCAATCAATGTATCAATGACATCCTCAGTGAGTATATGCCTGTAATCATCTATAATGCTTGTCAGGGAATCACCGGCAGGATTATAATTGTCATCAACTGTCTCATCCTCATTCCCGCATATGCATATTGCCAGAATTATTATCAGCAGGCCTGTGAAAAATGTCTTGCCCATAATAGGAAAGCTGTTATTGTTTTGGCGTCTTTTATAGTCCCGTCCATTATCATATACTCCATTGAAGAGACACTTAGCTTCATTATCTCAATATTCTCATCATCATCAGCAGATTGCTCTAAATATTTGAAATCCGAACAGAGAAAGAGGTATATCAATTCATCACTGTATCCGGGTGAAGGCATGAGTACTGTCATCTGCTCTACTGTTGAAGCAACTATACCTGTTTCCTCGCGTAATTCCCTCAATGCGCAGTCCCGGGGACTTTCCCCCTCTTCCAGTGTCCCTGCAGGCAATTCTATCAAATAATCATTGACCGCATACCGGAATTGCCTCACGAGATAGATACTGTCTGTTTTCTCTTCGTAAGCCAGCATAGCCGCAGCCCCCCTGTGTGAGACAATCTCCCTTGTTGTTATCAGTCCGCTCCGGGTCTCTACAGTATCCTTTCTCACATCAATGATTCTGCCGCTGTAAATCTTTTCACTGTCTATTTTCTTTTCCATATTTACTCCGCAATAAAAGTGTATTCCTTGATTATTTTAAGTGTCTTATCCCCTATTCCGCTTATTGAATCAATCTGCTGATAATTATCAAAACCGCCTGTTAATAAGCGCTTTTCATATATCGCCATTGCTGTTTTATGCCCTATTCCGGGAATGCGCATCAGTTCACTGACATCAGCAGTATTGATATTAAACGGCATTGTCTTCTCTATATTAATGTCAGGCATTATTGGTTCATCATACACCTCAATCTCAATAGTAGGGCCTCTATGCACAGGGAAATAGTATCTCACTGCAATTGAATGACTCATGCCCAGTTCAGCTGATTCAACATAGCCGTAGGACACCTCAAAAGGCATTACAGTAATATCCGCTCCTGCCTCAATGCGTTTCTGGCTGTCCATGGAAAAACGTGTATTGAGATAATGATTGATGCGGAAATCAATGCCTGCTCCATAGGTAAAATCATTACCCAGTGAACCGGTGATATAGATACTGTAATCATCTGTCTTGAGCCCTGTTTCCATATATCCCCTGTATATGTCCTTGTATGCAAGCATGATCTCGGAATAATACATACCGGACCTGAGCCGGCTTCCGGCCAGAATACCCGCAGTAATATCTGTTTGCGCGTCAGAGTAATAAGCATAATGAACCGAAGGCATTATGCCGGCGGATAATCTACCGAAATCATAACTGTAAAATGGAGCCAGGGTAACCCTGGTGAGCAGTTCATTGGTATTGTAGAGAGCAAGGCATCCGCCGCTGTGTGCATCCCTTGTGAACCTGTACTCGGCATTGTGTGTATAGAGTTCAGGCATTGCCCAGAGATTGGATGATGATAATGAGATAAAATCAGCAGGGAACGCTCCTGCAGGATTGATACTGCCGACATTACCCTTGAATTCCAATGAGGGACTTATTATAAGACCGCTTATACCCGTAAATATCCCTGCGCAAAACAGTAACAGTATCCCGAAAGATTTCATAATTTCATCTTATTTGCTTCGCCTTCTCCCTGAAACCTCATTTATCAGATTGATGTAATCCTCAACAAGCCTTGTTATGAGGAAGTTCTTCTTCACATGTTCTCTTCCTTTTTTTCCCATTTCCTTTCTCTTATCCTCATTCTGAAGCAGATATACAACCTTCTCAGCCATACCCTCAATATCATGCGGTTCAAGGAGATATCCCGTTTCACCATCAATGATCTGCAGCGGTATGCCTCCGACACGGGATCCCACTACAGGTGTTTCTTTCCACAATGCCTCTGTGACAACAAGTCCGAATCCTTCCCGCAGTGATTTCTGTATAACAACACTGGATGCCCTCTGCAGTATATTGACCAGAATATTGTGCTCAGCAGTGATAAGTATTATATCGCCATTATCCGAGAGCTCCCTTGTTGCATCCCGCACCTTGTCATATATCTCCTTGCCCTCAGGGTCATCTGTTGCCATACTGCCGCAGAGCACAAGGCGGCAATCCACCTCTTTCTTCACCTCTTTGAAGATTTCAACAACACCAAGGGGGTCTTTCCATTTATCAAATCTGGACACCTGTGTGATGAGGGGTTTGTCCGTGGGTATATTAAATTTCTCCAGATACTTCTCTATATCCTCATCCGTGAGATCCTTGTTCTTTGATGAAAGGGGATTTATTGCAGGATGAATGATCTTCTGCTTTATGGGCAGATCCGGTCTCTTGTAGTCTTCATGCGAGACAATCATCATATCGTATCTTATCAGGAATTCCTTGAGATAATCCCACAACTCCTCATTGGGATTGGACAGGTCAATATGGCATCTCCATATCCAGGGCTGATCCTTCTTGTAATAATTGATAAGAGGAAGGGGCTGGGGATCATGTATTATCACTGCATCATGATGCAGATGCGTGTAAACGGAGAAATATTCATTGCCCTTTGTGTATATGCTCTTCTTGATATCTGTCAGATGCAGCTCCTCACCCTGCAGTGCATTGTGGAATTTCTTCGTCACACCGAAGAAATCCGGGGTACCGTAAAGAATTCTCCATCCTGTATCAATCCCCACATCATTGATTGCAGGTATCAGTGATGTGAGCATCTCTGCAACACCGCCTCCGAAATATGTGGAATTGATATTTACTATATGCCTGCCGTATATAATCCTTGCTTTCTTGAATACATTAGCAATAACATCATCACCTACTACTCCCCTGTATTCCGTAAAATCCTTTATCATTATTCCTCCTTGGCTTTTATCATTTTATCAAGCAAATTCCTTATAATCTCATGGTTTGCTCCATTGTACATTGCACTTGTCCTCTTGATGCCGACCTTTACTGAATAGGCGTATTCAGGCAGCACGCTGAACATATCCTCATCTGTCCTGTCATCACCTGCTGCAAGTATGAAATCCCAGCCGCCCCCCTCAATCAGTTTCAATGCAGCATATCCCTTGTCAATCCCGCGGTTCTTGACCTCAATAATCTTGCTGCCCTCTACAACCTCTATATCCTGATTGCCTGTAAACTGCATCAGCACATTTTTCAAACTATTAGCCCTCACCTCAGCAAGCTGAGCATCTGCATTCCTGTAATGCCAGACAAGAGAGAAATCCTTCTCCTCAATAAATGTGCCCGGCGTCCTGTCAACATACACCTCCATTATATCTTTGACATGCTCTTTCCACTCCTCTGATGGCTCTGTTGTCACATGCCACTTGCCGTCATTGTCCTTGATCCATACTCCATGCTCGGCAATAAGAGAAACATTGACACCATTGAACCATTTATCCAGTATATGCCTGTCTCTGCCGCTTATGATAACCACATCCGTATTATCAATACCTGACAGCCGGGAAATGATATTGAGTATTGTCTTGTCCGGCTCCGCCTTCCGCGGCTGTTTGGAAAATGGTATCAAGGTACCGTCATAATCCAGCAGAATGAGGGACCTTCGGGATGCTGAAAAATCTTCTGCTATTTTCATCTGTAAATCACTATTGAGTTTCTTCACTGTCTTGTTTGCAATAACAGTATGTATATCATTAAGATTCCTTATAAAATCCTCAGCCCATTTGATGATAGAGTACCTCTTGATTCTCTTCTGCATCTTGATGAGCTTCTCTGTTTTCTCCCGCTCCTTCATCTTGTATGCCTCTTTCAGTGCTGATTCTATTGCATCAATATCATTGGGATTTATGCTGATTGCTTCAGCCAATTCCTGCGAAGCACCGGCCATACTGCTCAGAATAAGCACACCCGTTGATTTCTGTTTGGATGCAACATACTCCTTGGCAATCAGATTCATGCCGTCTCTCAGTGGAGTAACAAGACCTATATCCGCTAGATTATACAGTGCTGTCAATGTATTGAATTCCAGTTTATTGTAGAGATACCATATGGGCATCCAGTCCAGTGTCCCGAACTCACCCTCTATTTTGCCGACTATCTCGTCAATCTGTCTCTTCATCTCAGCATAGCTCTCCACATTGGTTCTTGAAGGCACTACAACAAGAACAAGTGTCAGTTTACCGTGCAGATGCCTGTTATGCTTGAGGAAATTGTGGAATGCGAGCAGCCTGTTGTAAATGCCTTTTGTATAGTCCAGTCTGTCCACGGAGAGTATTATTCTCTTCCGCCCTATCCTCTTTATTATCTTGTCCATCTCATTGCGGACCTCCGGCAATTGATGAGAAGAAGCGTATTTATCATAATCAATGCCTATGGGGAACATATCAACCTTGACAAGCCTGTTGTCCAGATTTATTATGCCCATTTCACTGTCAATACCTTTGAGACGGGCTGCTGAATTGAGGAAATCCAGCACATAATCATATGTATGGAATCCTATCAGATCTGATCCGAGCAGCCCCTCAATAATCTCCTCGGCAGATGGCAGTACTGAGAACATCTCGTAAGCGGGGAATGGTATATGGAGGAAGAATCCTATCTTGACATTACGAGTCCTCTCCCTGATCATTTTGGGCAGAAGCATAAGATGATAATCATGTATCCATATGGTATCTCCCTTACGGGCTATTTCAGCTATCTTATCAGCGAATTTCTCATTGACCTTTCTATATGTATTCCTGAATTTTTTGTTGAATATTGTGTATTGCGGGAAATAGTGGAATGCAGGCCAGACTGTTTTATTGGAGAAACCCAGATAATAATTCTCTATCTCTCTTGAAGAGAGGAATAATGGGTAACATTTTTTTCTGCCCAGTTTTTCAATGATCTGCGCCTTCATTCCGTCACTGAATCTCTCTGCCTCCATTCCGGGCCAACCGATCCACATACTGTCATACTGCCTGTAGAATGATGACAGTCCTGTTGCAAGTCCTCCCACACTCTTTTGCAGGTATACATCCTCACCGGACAATTCAATATTATAAGGCAGTCTATTCGAAATAATCAGCAATCTGCTTGACTCATTCTTCATAATCATTTTCCTCTTTTATTGCTTCAATCAATCTGTAAGGGTCTGTACCTATAACCGGTTCTGCCCACAACTCCATGCCGCCGATATCACTCCTTCTGTCCAGTGGATTACCCCTGTCCACTATCCTGGCAATATAGGGCAATCGGGAATTGATATAATCATCCCTGAATAATGCCATATTAAAACTGTAAACATGCATTTTGTCTATGTATATTCTCAGCAATCTGTAGAGTACTCCGGCAAAATCCCCCGGATCCGCTTTAATACCGGGCTTCGGGAATATGATTATCTCTTTCTCCTTTACTGGTGTAAGCAGTGTTATCACATTGAAACCATCTATTATTGTGATTAGTCCTAATGTTTCATATATACTGCTTAAATCCTTAAGATAGTTTCTTCCATTATTATAATTGTCTGCATTGTTGATAAAATTCATCAGTCCGCTGTATGGTCTTTCACTTGCCATCAGTATCTGCATATGACCGTGACTTTTTGAAGCAGCCGCCTTACTCAGGCAATTCCAGAAGAGAAACGGGTATTGATAATCACTGTCATATTCATAGACCTTCTTGAACCAGTTATCAGCTGTTTCAAGATAATCAGTCATTTCATTTTCTGTAAACTCAAGGGGATTATGTCTATTGAATATTATCAGTGAACTGAATCTGTCATATCTTGCAATATTTGCCGATGTCACACAGTATTTGCCGGCTATCCGGCCAAAGGGATCTGCAGGTGTGCGGGAAAGCGGATTGCAGAAGTCACAATCCTGCGCGGACCTGTTTATTGAATCCATTATCTCCCTCTTGGCTGATTCAGTCCCTTTGATACCGGGTCTTGCTGTCCTGATTGAATTGAACAGGGCGCCCCTTTTTTCAATATTATTATACACCCTCGTTATATTCTGTCTGCTCATTAGAGCAATTGTCTCACTCTCACCGGTTCCCAGTCCCTCTGCAATATGTCTCACTATATCCTTAGGGAAATCAGCATTGATACCGGTCCCTGCATTATACTGCCTGACAGTATATATGCTCTCTATAAGGTCTCTTTGGTCAGGACTTAGCTGTGAAATGATTTGACACAGATTATTTATGGACTTTCCCATATATCTATTATAGGATGTATCAGAATAATTTCAAGCAGAAGATAACAGGCACAAAATATAGTAATGGATAGAAGAGACCGGTTACAATTAGAAGGATATTTTTTATATCATAACAAGGGGGCAGAGAAAGAAACCGTTGTTCTTCTCTCCGGATAATATGCGCATATTCATCAGTTATCTCAAGAAACAGCTGAAGGATACTGACCTGGAGGTATTTGCATACTGCATTATGCGCAATCACTATCACATACTCCTCCGTCCCCAAATTTTTTTTGCTAAAGGGATTATTTGAGGATGAGGGCTTCTTATGTATATTTGGTGAGAAATTAATTTACTTCAAAGAGAGGCATTTGTTTTTAGACTTGACATTTGTATTATTAAGGGTTGACATTTGCCTGTTTGACTGTATTATTGAACAAATCTAACCGGCTATTTCCCAAATAAGAAATACAAAAGGAGAAAAATGAAAGGTATGGAAAAGTTCAGATCATTGGGTCTGTCAGAAAATGCAATGTATGCAATAGAGAAGAAGGGGTTTGAAGAACCCACGGATGTTCAGCTAAAGACAATCCCGCTTCTACTTGAAAATGAGAAGGATATAATCACTCAGGCGCAGACAGGCACAGGTAAGACTGCTGCTTTCGGTCTGCCCCTCATAGATATGATTGTGCCGGGAGGCAAATATCCCCAGGCAATAGTGTTAACACCAACAAGAGAACTCGCCATTCAGGTTGCTGAGGAAATCAATTCCCTGAAAGGCAAAGAGAAGTTCTCTATCATCCCTGTTTACGGCGGGCAGTCCATGCATCTTCAATTGAGGAAACTCAAGAAGGGCGTGGATATTGTTGTAGGTACACCGGGGAGAATAAAGGATCATCTGGGGAGAAAGACATTAAAACTGCACGATGTCTCTTATTTCATACTGGATGAAGCGGATGAGATGCTCAATATGGGATTCATAGACGATGTGGAAGAGATACTGAAAATGGCTGATAAGGAAGAAAAGAGAATAATGCTCTTCTCAGCAACAATCCCCAAAAGGATCAGGTCTCTGGCAAAGAAGTATCTTAAAAATCCCAAGACAATAGTAATTAAAACAAAGCAGCTCACCACAGAATTAACGGAGCAGATATATTTTGAGGTCACACGGTCTGACAGACTGGAGGCATTGACACGTATTATTGACATGGAGCCGGAGTTCTACGGTTTGATATTCTGCAGGACAAAGGTGGAGACATCAAAGCTCGCTGATAGACTTGTTGACAGGGGATATGATGCAGATGCCCTCCACGGTGATATTTCACAGAATCAAAGGGAGAAGATACTCAATAAACTGAGAAAGAAAAGGATCAACATACTTGTTGCAACAGATGTTGCTGCAAGGGGTATTGATGTAACGGAACTGACACATGTTATCAACTACTCTCTTCCTCAGGATCCGGATTCTTATGTACACAGAATCGGCAGAACAGGCAGAGCAGGTAAAAAAGGCATAGCAATAACCTTTATCACCTCATCTGAATACAGGCGGCTCAGTTCAATCAAACGTATGGCAAGAACAGAGATCAAGAAAGGCAGACTCCCTAATGTTGATGATATTATACAGTCAAAGAAAGACAGGATGAAAGATGAACTCATATCAATAATCAATGAAGACGAGCATACTGATTATATGGATATTGCCAATGAAATACTTGCAGAGGGCTATGAACCGGTCAATATTCTGTCAGCAGTCCTGAAACATACAATGAAGGATGAGTTTGACAGGGATAATTACTCCAATCTGCACAGCAGCGGCTCAGTTGAAGGCAAAGGCAAAACAAGGCTGTTTATTGCAATGGGCAGAAAGGATAAACTGTCCAAGAGAGGACTTATTGATATGCTTGTGAAAAAGACAGGTATTGAGAGAAAGCACATAGGCAATGTTGCAGTGATGAATAAGTTTTCTTTCGTCACAGTACCATTCAGGGATGCAGAGTCCATAATTGACAAATTCAATAGTCAGACCAATAGCAGCAGACCTGTAATGGCTCATGCCAGAGAGAAGAAAAAATAAGGAAAAGTTTCAATGGCTGTCTATCTGACAGCCATTATGCTGCTTACTATGATTATTTCATAGAGCGAACACCGGATAAAACCCGGTTTTATTTTCCTTTTCTCAATTTTATTCTGCTCATCTTTTTCCGGAAGAAATCCCTGCTTATGCGTTTTTGACCAGCCGGGAAGATACCCTCACTGGTTGCCCGCACATCCTCAATTGAATAGAATATACCCGGTGAAACATGGGAGATTATCTCTCTTATCTCAGGCATATCCTTTCTTCTTATAATCACATAAATAAGTTCAACAGGACCTCTGGCGCCTTCTGCCTGAACCCTGGTGATTCCGAAGTCCCTCTCGGAAAGCTCCTTGCAGAGTTTATCAGTGCCCTGTCCTGAGATTATACGCATAATAAAAAGACCCATTGAGAGTTTTTCTTCAATTATAATGCCTATATAATTTCCTGCAGCAAATCCGGCTGCATAAGCTATGTATGTAATAGGACCGGCGTAATTGCTCAGTATCTGGCTTACGGCAATAAGCCAGATAAGCACCTCAAAGAAACCCAGTATGGGGGCAATATACTTATATCCCCTGCCCACTATAATAATCCTTATTGTTCCAATGGAAACATCCACAATCCTCGCAATAATAATAAGAAGAGGCAGTATAATCCAGGTAAATACAGATGACTCAACCATAAGTACTCCTTTGAATGTATTTTTGGGATAATTACATATTCACGGATTATGTCAATAGGAATCTATACATCCACATTTTTTTCTCCTTTCACATTCAGTATCTCCAAGTTCACTGCAATGTTACTGGTTATTCGGGAAGGGCTACAGCCAGCCCGAATACAATGAAAACAAAGAAAGAAATAATACTGAGGCCTATTGTTACAATCAGTGTGAACCACCCTGCCCTGTTCCATGTGCCCTGACATCTCTTGAAATCCTCCACAGTGTCCCATTTCTGATTCTTCCACGCCAATTCATTGCCTTTAAGACCGAGCCATATCCATATACCGATTGCAGCAAACCATCCGACAAAGGGAATAATAACAACAAGAGACCACAATGCCTCATATACCCCATTTGCAATGCCCCAGAGTATATTGTGCATGAATGCCCCCATATTCCACCCCTTGATCTCAAGAGGGACATCATCTGCTGTTATTTGAGCAGGAACATTCTCCAGGTTCTCCCCGCAACTGTAGCAGAATTTGGAATCATCTTTATTGGTTCTTCCGCATGCAGGACATCTCTTCATTATTCCTCCTTATAAAACAGTGAAATAGAGTATCATTGATGCAAATACCAGCAAACCCAGTACTGTCATCAATACAATTTTTATCCGCCTGTCCTTACTGCTCAGATTATTCCATTGCTCATTGAAGTCTTTCCACTTCTTTACATTTACAATGCCGATTAATGCCATAATAATTCCGGCAACAGTCAATCCCCACATTTTCAGCACTATTCCGGCAATAATCCACACAATACCCATGATAAAGAAACCGAGAAAATCCTTCTGTGTTTCATAGCGCTTATTGAGAGCTAAAAAAACAATTAGTACTATGAAAAGCAGTACTGCATAAAACACTATGACAAGAGCTCTGATATCATACATATTCATTCCTCTGCAAATATAATTATGCCTGAAGCGGGAAATGCATTGTCTGTTGAAAATGATCCCCCGTCATACGGTATATCCTCAACAGGCTCGGATAAGAAAATCTGGATATAGTACATACCCGGTCTTTCAAATTTCATTGGTATTGAAAATCTTCCGCCACTGATAAATTCCTTCAAATCCCAAGGCCATAATTCAATGACACTGTCATCGGAATAATCATTGTAATTATCACTGCGGTTTATGTCATCTATACTCTGAACAACGGGTTTGTCAAACCTGTATGCAATAAGTATAGCAGGACCTGCTGACCTGTCCATTATCTCGCCTCTTATTCTAATAGTTCTGTTTACTGAAACTACTGACGGGACTTTACTGAACCTGATATATTTGTCAACAAATTCTTCAGCATACACCATCCTGAATTTGAGTGTATCACCTGTATTTATTATTGTGTCACTGTAGCCAATACCCACATGATTATGATAATTAGTCACAATATTATCATGATGTCCGCCGCCCGGTCCCTCATTCATGAAATCATTCAGAGCCTCTTTCATTATGGATAGTGTGTCGCCTACTGCAGATCTCAGCTTTGCCGGGTCACCATCCATTATGCTTCTCTTCTTATAATAATAATGCATTCTGTTCATAGCGAGATTCTCCATTATATGATGCTGACCTCCGATAATACCGTATCGCATAAAAGGCAAATGCCCCTCTCTGTTTATATGTCCGAAATAATCATTCCTCACTGTTTCAGCAGCATGTTTATTGGCAATCCTTGATGCAAGGATATCAATACGCACTTCCTGAACCCCGTACTGTCTCCTGTATCCGTTAATATTCTCCACCTGCCTGATCTTCAATTCTATTACCTGCCTGCTGTCAGCATATTCAGTCAGAACAGAGAGTGTGTCATTGAAATGAAAGAGTGAATCCTTGTCGGTCATATCTGTTGCCGGAGTCCCTGTACTGCCTGATATGCCCAGACAGGAAATAAACAGTGCAATTAGTATTATGTTCAATTATTGTCTCCGAGGTTTTGACCTATGAGATAAACAATAAGTGCGCCGATATCCGAGCTTATCAGGCAGCCGCCTGCTCTCTGAAGTAATACAGCCGGATTTTTAAGGGGCTTATCTGTCTCTTTCTTCTTATAATCATAATAAGGGGTCAGCAGATTCATTACAATGCCTGCAAGCACAGATATTCCAA
>JAXHVG010000321.1:0-2034 GCA_034189245.1 Caldifarciminota bacterium | reverse complement strand
GGATAATATCTGATATGTGATATATCCATCAATAATGAAGCTGTAAATTCCACATCCATTGTTTCATCCCCCGCTTCCACAGGCATTATCCTGTAGCATAGGCCCTCCAGATAGAGATATTCATCCAGTGATGCCCTCATATTGGGTATGGACGCAATAGTGAAATATGCAGGTCTCTCCCATTTATTATTTTTCAGCATATGTATTATTATGCCTGTCCCGGGTGTTATTATCTCTTTGCCCTGAAAAACATAATCAGGCTTCAAAGCCCACTTCATTGTATAACCCTCATCCAGTGAGTATTTGTTCTTCATTTCACTGCTTACTTCAATTACTGCACTGTCATTATCAAAATACCTGTGCGTGAAACTGTCAATATCACTGTCACTCATTGTAATGGGTACTGGTCTGAAGAATCCCTCTATACCCCGTTTGACAAATTTCACAAATGGCGGATATGAAAGCAGACCTGCAGGCATCACCGTGACATCGCGCCTCAGTCCCTCCACTGTCTGCAGATACCACAATGCATTGGCTTCCGCATCACCGCCAGTAAAAAGTATTGCATTGGAATCACATGAGAGGAATACATTGCGGGCAAATTCAAGGAGCCAGAGCGGATATCCGCCTTTCTTATGACCCATTGCAAATGCCTCCTTTGCCTTTAAACTCTCGCCCTCAAAGAATGCATAATGTCCCTGCATACCATATTCCACTCCCAGATAATAGAAAGCATTGCCTATTGTATCTGTAATTGCAATGGACTTATCCAGATAGTTTATAATGGAATCGGATATTGCCTTGTCAAATACACGCTTGCCTGTATCATACTGAATAAAGTGCAGATACCTGCCCAGATAATAGAGTGCCTCTGCGTCTCCGGGATGCTCCCTATGGAATGCCTCCACTGTTTCAAATGCCTCCACGGGCTTGCCTTCTTTAAATAACTGCTCTGCGTCACTTATAGGTGTACGGTCAATACTGCTGCATGAAACAATCAGAATCATTAGAATAATAAAAGTAAATAATGTAAATCTTTTCATAAATACCTCCATATATTAATGTACTACTCATATCATTGCAAGTCAATACCATTGTCCTGCCTCCATTCCCCCCAAATCCAATCCCAAATCCTCCCAACCAAAGTACATTTACAAAGACCGGGTCTTGAATCTCTTGAATCATCTGTTCAAATTTTATTAAGTCTATATATTTATTGATTTACCTCTATTTTTTCAACATAACCATTTAAGCTGTATTTTGGCCGGTTCATGGGGGTTCTATGAGTTAATTCAAGATATTCAAGACCCGGTCTTAGTAAGTCTTGGGATTGGTGGGGTTTAGGAGGGTGGGTTTTGGAGTTTGTTTGGGGTGATTGTGGTTTGTGAGAGTGTGCCTGGCGGGATTTTCTCCTTGAGCTGTATTTTGATGTAATCCTCTGTAGTGCCATGGGTATATCCGTTTTTATAGTACTCGGCAATGAAGCGGTGCTTTTTGCCAATAATGGAGTCAATGTACTCCCCTCTTTTACTCTCAGCCATACCGGTCAGTATCTCCATGCGTTTCCTCTTGGTCTTTTCATCTACCTGACTGTCCATGAATGAAGCGAGTGTGCCCGGCCTCTCTGAATACCGGAAAATATGATAATGTGTTACAGGAGAATTCAAAAGGAACTGATGCATACTGTCAAAATCAGAGTCCATTTCACCGGGGAAACCGACAATAATATCTGCTCCCAGGCGAATATGCCTCCCCGGAACTGATATATTATCAAAGAGATCTGAGATATCCTCCCTGCTGTAATGCCTGTGCATGCGCTTTAAGATACCTGTCTCAGTGTGCTGCAGTGATAGATGGAGGAATGGTGCAATATTATCATTATTATTGACTGTCTCAAGCAACTCGCTGTCTATCTCATTGATATCCAGTGATGAGAGGCGGATAAGACCACTGTATCTGTGAAGGATGTTTTGAAGGAGTTTATTGAAATCCATACCACTGTGATTATACCGGGCAATATGGACACCGGTTAGG
>JAXHVG010000320.1:0-7215 GCA_034189245.1 Caldifarciminota bacterium | reverse complement strand
GCTGAACCGGGGGAATTCACCAAGAGAGCATTCCTAAACTCAAAGATGGATCTTATCCAGGCTGAATCAATACTGTCTATAACCAATGCGCGAACAGTGGAGGAATTGGACAGGGCTGTGGAAGTATCTGAGGGCAGATTATCAAGGTCCATCAGCAAAATAAGGGAAGACATCATTTATATCAAATCATATCTTGACGGGTCCATTGATTTCCCCGATGATATTGAATATCAACCGGACTATATACTCAATCTATTCGGCAAATTAAGAGAATATATCACTGACATCTATGAGGGCTCACGCAATGGACTGCTTATGTCTGATGGTGTGGATATACTCATAACAGGACTGAGCAATACAGGCAAATCAACACTATTCAACAGGCTTATTAGAGAAGACAGGGCAATAATAACAGACAGGCCCGGTACAACGAGGGATCTCCTCACTGAATGGATTAAGATAGGACCGCTGCCTGCCAGAATCACAGATTCAGCAGGCATAAGGGATACAGATGAGGAGGTTGAGCGGATCGGCATGGACAAGGTCAAGGACAGATACGGTCTTTCCGATGTGATCATACATGTCTATGATGCTTCCAAAGGATTTACTGAAGCAGACAGTGCATTGTACAATGACATATCACATTGCAATCATATTGTTATAGGCAATAAATCGGACATAGCCGTCAATCCGCCGGTTCATGAGGGTGCACTCTTACTGTCAGCATTAAAAGACAGTGATGTCAGTACGAAGATCAATGACGCGCTGCTCAATGCCCTGGATTTCAACAGTGAAACTGTCTCTTATATAATAAACAGGAGGGAAGCTGATATAATGAGAATTATGGCAGGGATCATTGACAGAATTGACCGGAATAATATTAATAATAATCCGGAGATTGTTGCTCTTGAAATGGATGAGCTCATTAAGCTCACCTCCAGGATGACAGGTGAGATAACAGAAAATAATATACTGGACAGTATATTCAGCAATTTTTGTATAGGAAAATAGGAGATATGATGAGAAAATTTACAGTTGAGACAAATTATCTCAAGACAGACAAGACAGCATGCCTTATTTCAATGGGTGAAACGAAGGTTTTGACAGTTGCTACAATCCTGCCCAAGGTACCGCCGTTTCTTAATCCCATAGAGTCCGGATGGATAACAGCCGAGTACTCCATGCTCCCCAGATCATCAAAATCCCGCATAAGAAGGGAGAGGAATAAAATCAAGAAGAGGGGTGTAGAAATAGAAAGACTAATTGCACGTTCTCTGCGCAATGCAGTTGATCTCAGTAAGATGCCCGGAAAAAGCATTATTGTTGACTGTGACGTTATAAAAGCTGACGGGGGTACCAGGATAGCATCTATAAACGGCGGTATGATATCACTCTATATACTCCTCAAGGAGATGCATTCTGAAGGACTTATTGATGAAATGCCTGTCAAATACTTCATTGCAGGCCTCTCAGCAGGCATTATCGGCAATGATATTTTTACTGATATTGATTACAGGAAGGATGCTGATGCTGATACAGATATGAATATTGTAATGAATGAAAAGGGCAAACTCGTGGAGATTCAGGGTACTGGTGAAAGGGATGTCTTTTCCGTCAATGCCCTCCACAGGATGATAAGGATGTGCAGAGACGATATTATGAAAATTATACAGAAGCAGAAGCAGGCAGCACTATGACAGAAGTTCACATAGACCACACTGTAAAGAGCAAATCACTCAATATTAGACTGGACAAATACCTCCGGGCAATTGGAGTCAGACTGTCCAGAAGCAGGATATCAAAAATAATACGAGATGGTAAAGTCACTGTTAACGGCATAGTGAGGAAACCGTCATATCTCATCAAGACAGATGACAGAGTAATTGTTGACTACAAAAAACTGGACAGAAAGGATATCAAACCGCAGGATATACCCATTGATGTCATATACGAGGATGAAGACATAATTGTAGTCAATAAGGACAGGGATATGGTCGTTCACCCTGCCAGGGGAAACAGGGACGGCACAATGGTCAATGCACTTCTCCATCATTCTGTTATAAAGGGCGGCGAGAAATTCAGGCCGGGTGTTGTTCACAGGCTGGACAAGGATACAACCGGTGTTATGGTATTTGCAAAGAATGAACAGTCGCATGCCGGTCTGGGGTATCAGATAGAGAAGAGAAAGGTTGACAAGATATATATAGCTATTGTATGGGGCAATCTAATGAGGAATATAGGAACTATTGAAAAGCCGCTCGGCAAGATGCCTTCCAACAGGAAACTGATGGCTGTAACACCTGTAAACAGCAAACACGCTGTTACGCATTACAGGGTCATTGAGAGAATGCTTCTGGCAACAATGCTCAGAATAAAGCTGGAGACAGGAAGGACACATCAGATAAGGGTTCACCTCTCACATTCAGGCCATCCTGTAATTGGTGATGATTATTACTCGCGGAATGCCAGGGGTACAGTGAAGACATTACCTGTTGACATCAAGAAGCATTATGAATATATTGATAATCTGATGGAGAGACAGGCACTGCATGCTGCATCATTGTCATTCAGGCATCCTGTCACAAAAGAGAAGATGAGCTTCTATGCACCTCTCCCTCGCGATATGATTGAATTGATAGAAGAATTAAGAATTATAAAGGACAATTATGAAACTGATAATAGTTGAATCACCGACAAAAGCCAAAACAATAAAGAATTATGCAGGAAAGGATTTCAAGGTAATATCATCAAAGGGTCATATTATTGACCTGCCTGCAAAAGATCTGGGTATTGATATTGAGGGGGGATTCATTCCCAACTTCAAGCCCATACCCTCAAAGAAGAAGGCAATTCAGATAATTTCAAAGGAATCAAAAGCTGCTGACAGTATATTCATTGCCACTGACCCTGACAGAGAGGGGGAGGCAATAGCCTATTTTGTTGATTCTGTGATTGCTGCTGAGAAAAAAAACAGCACAAAACGCGTGCTTTTCTATGAGATCACTAAAAAGGGAATAGAAAATGGACTGAGCAATCCCCGCGATATCAACCAGTACCTGGTCAATGCTCAATTTGCCCGTAGAATGCTTGACAGGATTGTCGGATATAAGATAAGCCCGTTCTTATGGAAGACAATTGCCCGCGACCTGTCTGCAGGCAGGGTGCAGAGTGTGGCACTGAGGCTTATCTGTGAAAAGGAAGAGAAGATAAAGGCATTCATACCAAAGGAGTATTACAAGATAAGCGGTATATTCCCCGGTGATAAAGGGAATGATTTCAAGGCAGACCTGATTAAATTGAAGGGCAAGAATCTGAAGGATGTGAAGGTTGACAATGATAATGAAATCAAAAAACATCTCATGGGACTGCAGTACACAGTCTCCCTTCTTGAGACAAAGAAGAAGAAACAGCATCCCCTTCCGCCTTTTATTACATCTACACTGCAGCAGACAGCATCTAATGTGTATAATTTCTCAGCCAAGAGAACAATGAGTACAGCTCAGAAACTCTATGAGGGTATTGAGATAGACGGTAAACTGACCGGTCTTATTACATATATGAGAACTGATTCAACAAGATTGTCCGATGAATCACTTGATGCAATGAGGCATTATATAAAGAATAATATGGGAGAGAGGTATCTCCCTGCCAAACCGAGGTTCTTTAAGAAAGCCAAGAGGTCGCAGGATGCCCATGAAGCAATACGTCCCACTGACATTAATCTCACGCCCGATAAGGTCCAGGGTGCATTGAGCAAGAGTCAATTCAAACTCTACTCACTGATATGGTCCAGGGCATTGGCAAGTCAGATGAATCCTGCTGAATTTTCAACCACCAAGATTGAACTTACTGCTGAGAAGAATCTGTTCCGGTCAATCGGCAATATACTGCTCTTTGAGGGTTTTTTGAAGATATATCCATACAGTAAATCACGCAGTACAGACAATACAATTCCCGATCTGGAGAAGGACCAGGCACTAAAATTGCTCTCAGTGGATATCAGCAGGGAAAAGACAAAACCGCCGGCACGTTATACAGAGGCAAAACTAGTCAAGACATTGGAGAAGGAGGGTATTGGAAGACCGAGTACATATGCACAGACAATAGATACTCTGCTCAAGAGGGAGTATGTCAGCAAGCTGAACAAGCAATTCACACCCACTGATCTGGGAATGACAGTCAACAGTGTTCTTGTAAAGCATTTCCCCGATATCATCAATGTTAATTTCACTGCTGAAATGGAGGACAAACTGGACAGTGTTGAGGAAAACAGCATTGACTATGTGAAAATGCTCAGTGATTTTTATGATGATTTCCGGAAGGTGCTTGCTGATGCAATGGACAAGGTAAAGGATATCAAAAAGGACCTTCAGGAGAAGACAGATATCAAATGCGAGAAATGCGGAGCTCCCATGGTAATCAAATGGGGTAAATTCGGGAAATTCCTCGCCTGCTCCAATTATCCAGAGTGCAAACACACAAAACCCCTCAATGAGGAGAAGATAACAGATGAGAATTGTCCTCAATGCGGCAAGGAGCTTATTATAAAAAGGGGACGCTACGGCAGATTCGTGGCATGCAGTGATTATCCCAATTGTAAATTCACCAAACCGGTTTCAACAGGTATTAAATGTCCCGAATGCTCCAAGGGTGAACTGATTGAGAAACAGTCAAGAAAGGGGAGGATATTCTGGGGATGCAGCAATTATCCCGACTGCAAGTTTGCAACATGGTATAAACCGGTCAAAAAAGAATGCCCTGAATGCGGTCATTCCTATTTGGAACTGAGAAGGGACAAGCTCGTCTGTCCGAAGTGCAAACATAGAGAAGATCCCGGGGAATAGGTAATACGATATGGAAACATATGCTGCATTTGTCAGGCAGAACCCGCTTCTGACTGCATTCATTCAATTTGGCATTTTGGGAACAATAGGAGAGATGATATCATTCCCTATAAAAAGCAGATCCCTCAAATATATGGGCGGGCCTGTGGAAATACTGCTCAAGATAATTGCCTGGGGCATACTGGGTATTGTGATTAAATTCGGATTTGCCGGTATGAAGGGATTTACAGGCACATTGATGCATCTCAATTATATTCCCTACTTTAAGCCGGAGACACTGGGCTGGGCACTCTCCGTTTCTGTATTCACAAATATTTTCTTCGGACCGCAGATGATGGTTTTTCACAGGTCTGAGGAGAATCTCATCATGAGACAGTGGAGTTTCAAGGGCATTAAGCAGGCATGGTTTACACTGATCTGGTTCTGGATACCGGCACATACACTGACATTCATGCTGCCCGGTGAGTATCAGATCGGACTTGCAGCACTCTGGTCAGTTGTTCTGGGCATAATTCTCGGTTTCACATATAAATCAAAATAGCTCATTCTTTATTGCTCTTCTCAAGCGGATGGGAATTCCTATAGACCTCTTTGAGTTTTTCCACTGTTGTATGGGTATATATCTGTGTGGAGGCAATGGATGAATGTCCGAGCAATTCCTGCACTGCCCTGATGTCAGCTCCCCTGTCCAGCATATGGGTTGCAAATGTATGTCTCATTGTGTGGGGGCTCATCTTCCTTACAACTGCAAATCTCTTCAGATGTTTTTTTACGATTCTTCTCAAATCCCTGTTGGTCATATGCCTGCCCCTCACTGAAACAATAAGATAGTCAGTTGAGGGATTTACAGAGGGCCTTGCTGCCAGATACAGAGCAATTGCATCTGCTGCATGCCTGTTGAACGGGACAAGCCGTTCCTTTCCGCCTTTACCGTACCGTATTCTTATAATGAAACCGTCAAGGTCAATATCATCTGATTTGATACTGAGCATCTCATTGGATCTCATTCCTGTTGCATAGAGTATCTCAAATATCATCTTATCCCGTTTACCGGTAAATTTTTCTGTATTGAATGTTGAGAGAAGCTCCCTCATTACTTCAACAGATAGAAACTCCGGCAATTTTCTCTCATATCCCGGTGTTTTGATCAGTGAGAGGGGATTTTTTTCTATTATTTCATTCTTCAGGAGATATTTAAAGAATGACTTGAGTGTAGCTATTTTTCTTGAGATGCTCCTCTTGGCAATACCCTTGTCATTGAGATAAGCCATGAAGGATCTGATATGAAACGGCTCTGCGGCCGTTATATTAATGCCCCTGGCTCTCATGAATTCCCTGAATTGCTTCAGATCACTGCTGTAAGCATCTATTGTCCGTCTGGAATAATCCCTGTTGAATTCAATATAGTTGAGGAATGCCTCCACCGGTTCCCTGGCGGTCATAATCAATTCCCTGTCTTCAAATTATATTTTTCAATCAAATTCTTATTATAGGAGAACTTCAGACCTGAAGGAGATAAGAAACCTATATCTTCAGGTGTCTCTTTATTATAGAGCCGGATGGCAAGTTCCCCCGCCTTCTCCCCCAGACCACTGATATCAAAGACAATGGATGCTGTCACGCCCTTCCTCATGTATTTGCCATTGAGACTGATAAGGGGTATACCCTCACTCTCGGCATTCTTCAGTATCTCATTGAATATGCTCTCCTCAAGAACAAAGGGATCAGAACCGAGCCATATAGCTTCAATTCCCGATGCCTTGAACATCTTGACTGTCATCTTGATATCCCCTGATGATGCAATATTGCCCAGTTCCACTGAGAGACCTTTTCCTTCAGCAGATTCCTTGAAACTCTTGGCAGAAGCCAGAGAATTGTCAACATTGAATATAAGGCCTATCTTTGATATGGACGGCAGTTTAGTCCTGAAATAATCAATAATATCCGAACTGCCTGTCCCGAATTTGATCCCGCAGACATTATCCTTCTGAGTGATCCGGGAAGGGATATTGTCATAGAGGGATATAATAAGGGGTACATTGTCAATATTCGGGGCAATATCATTAATTGTCCTGTCGCCCAGAAGCAGGACTGCTCCGGGCTTGGACACAATTGTTCTGCCGATAATATTGTAGAGACGGTTTGAATCATTCTGCAGATTATAGGTGAAAAAATCAAATTTTGCCCTGGATTTGAATGATTCAATGAATTCACCCGTTGTTTCGCTTTCACCCGAACTGACGATATATACAGTAAAACCATTGAGGCATATAATGTACATTAAGAGAAGAACAGATACTGTAATCTTTTTCATTTGAGTGCCCTCTTTCCAATATCCTTCCTGTAGAAGGAATTGTTTATAGTAATTTTG
>JAXHVG010000032.1:0-4444 GCA_034189245.1 Caldifarciminota bacterium | reverse complement strand
TAAAATCCGTCATCAGACTGAGCAGGGTGAAACTGTCACCACTCAACAAGGACGCTGGCTTGTTTTTCATTGGCGGCAGACAGGACCCTGTCAGTAATTTCGGCAGGGGACCGGAAATAATTTCAGAGAGATTCAGAGAAGCCGGATACAGTAATGTGAACCTCAAAATATATGAAAACTGCAGGCATGAGCCATTCCATGAGACAATCAGGGAGAGTGTGTTCAGTGATATCTACGGGTGGCTGAAATCAATTACATAATAGTTTCCCTTGACAAAAAATACAGGGCAATTATACTCTGATTAATAGATTGTGAAAAATTTAACAAACCTGAGGTAAGGGGTTTCCCGACCCGAGGGTCTGCGCAAATCCAAGGACGAGGGCTCTGCCTCAGTCCCGGGAGCATACCCCCCAACCCCTATTTCAGTACGGAGTATTATGGAAACCAGATTAGGTATTGTAGGCATTATTATACAGGACCGCTCAGGCAGTGCAAAAATTGTCAACAGGATACTGGGCGATTTCGGAGACATAATCAAGGGCAGAATGGGACTGCCCTCAGTAAAGGAAAACATATGTGCTATTGCACTTGTTGTGGAGGGCACCGGAGACAGGATAGGCGCAATGACAGGCAGGATAGGACAGATTGACGGTGTACGGGTCTCAACAACATTCATGAAAGATAAATAGGAGGAATAATGGAATATAAGGATTTCATAGATCAGGAGTATCTTGACAAACTGGCACATTCAGACAGACAGTTTGAGAAAAAGGAGATAGACGACATACTGCAGAAAGGTGCTGAGAAGAAGGGTCTTACAGTGGATGAGACATACCGTCTTATTCAGGCTGATGACAGGGAGCATATTGAGGCAATATACGAGACAGCCAGAAAAATAAAGGATGAGATATACGGCAACAGGCTTGTTGTATTTGCCCCGCTGTATGTGACAAATGAATGCGGCAATATATGTGATTACTGCGGATTCAGGGCAGACAATACAGACCTCAATCGGAGAACACTCACTATGCCGGAACTCAAAGAGGAGGTCGGCATACTGGAGCAACAGGGCCATAAGCGCCTGCTTCTTGTCTATGGCGAACATCCTAAATTCAAGATTGACTGGATAATGAAGACCATTGAAGAGGCATACTCAGTAAAGAAGGGCAATGGTGAGATGAGACGCATCAATGTCAATATTGCGCCCATGTCCACAGAGGATTTCAGGAAACTGAAAACAACGGATATAGGCACATATCAGTGTTTTCAGGAGACATATCACAGAGAGACATATGACAAGGTGCATCTGGCAGGGGCAAAGAAGGACTATCTTTACAGACTGTATGCACTGGACAGGGCACAGGAAGCAGGCATAGATGATATTGCCACAGGAGTTCTATTCGGACTCTATGACTGGAAATTTGAACTGCTGGCACTGCTTCAGCATGCAGAACATCTGGACAGTGTATTCGGTGTGGGACCCCATACCATATCATTCCCGCGCATAGAACCTGCTCTCAATGCACCTCTATCAGAGAACCCGCCGTATGCTGTTACGGATGAAGAAATCAAACGCATTGTGGCAATACTGAGAATAGCAGTACCGTATACAGGCCTTATCTTAACAACAAGGGAGAAACCGGACCTGAGACGGGAGCTGTTCAATCTCGGTGTCTCGCAGATATCAGCAGGGTCCAGAACATATCCGGGTGCTTATCATGATGAGAAGTATGATAATCCGGATATGCAGCAATTCACACTGGGTGATACAAGGAAACTGGATGAAGTCATAAGGGATGCTTCATCACAGGGATTCATACCTTCATTCTGCACATCATGCTACAGGAAGGGCAGAACAGGAGAGAGATTCATGAATCTGGCAAAACCTGGTGACATTCATCTCTTCTGTCATCCCAATGCCATACTGACATTCCTTGAATACCTTGAGGATTATGCATCCCGGGAGACAAGGCGCATTGGACTCAAGCAGATTGAAAGTGAGATTGAACTGATAGAGAATGATGACATCAAGAAACATTTCACAGAGAAGTATGAGAAGACATTAAATGGAGAGAGAGACCTCTATTTCTAAGGAGCTCATATGAAAAAAACACCATCGTCAATGAGACCGCATATAGGGATATTCGGCAGAAGGAATGCCGGGAAATCCCGGCTGATAAATGCCATGACAGGCCAGGACCTGGCTATTGTCTCGGAAACACCCGGAACTACAACTGACCCTGTGGGCAAGGCAATGGAAATACTGCCTCTGGGCCCTGTATTCATTGTGGATACTGCAGGTCTTGATGATGAGGGCGAGCTGGGGACAAAGCGTATTGAACGTTCCTACAGGGTGCTGGGTCATACGGATCTCATTGTGCTTGTTTCAGAACCGGACCGTTTCGGCAGTATTGAGAGGGCATTCATTGAAAGAATGCTTGCAAGGGAGGAGAAGATGATGGTTGTTTTCTCCAAGATGGATATAAATGAAAAGAATAAGGAAAGTGAGGAATTCCTCCACATTCACAAGATACCGTATATTTATACATCTTCACAGACAGGAGAGAATATACGCAGATTGAGATACAGGCTTGCCCGGATGATACCGGAAGTGATAAGCTCTGATATTATACTGCGTGACCTTATCGGGAGAAATGACATTGTCATACATGTGATACCGATTGACTCAGCTGCACCCAAGGGCAGGATCATTCTTCCCCAGGAACAGGCACTGCGTGATACACTGGACGCCGGGGGCATATCTGTCTGTATTCAGACAGATGAATTAAAGGAAACACTCAATGTGCTCAATAGGGATCCTGCTCTTGTTGTTACTGACTCACAGGCAATCGGAGCTGTTGACTTCATAGTGCCGAAACATATCAAAGTGACCACATACTCCATTCTGTTTTCCCGTCTTAAAGGGGATTTGGTGAAATTCATAGAAGGTCTAAGGGTTATAGATGAACTGCAGGATAATGATGAGATTATTATTGCAGAGGCATGCACACATCACACGCAGGCAGATGACATAGGCAGATACAAGATTCCCGCATGGCTGGAGGAATTTACAGGCAAGAAATTAAAATTTACTGTCAATGCAGGTAAAATGCTTCACAAGGATATCAGTAATGCCAAATTGATAGTACAATGCGGCGGATGTATGGTGAACAGGAAAGAAATTCTCAGCAGGATAGAGTCAGCTGAAAAGAGCGATATACCGATAACCAATTACGGAATCATTATCTCGCATATGCACAATGCACTGGAAAGAACACTTGCTCCATTTGAGGAAGCAGGCAGTATTTACAGGGATATTGTAAGATAATCCAATTAAAGCCCTTTTCTGTGGCATAATTACACACCCATAGAGTCCCAAAGGTCAAATTTTTTATTGACAGTATTTGAAAATTAAATTATAATTACTATTTAATTAAAATACAGGAGAAATAATGACTTCTTATGGTGACTATGAAGATAAAATAAAAGAACTGATGGAGAAGATCGCTTCAGACCCCGAGTCAAGGGCTTTCATTGATCTGGGTAATATTTATCTCAAACTGGAGATGTATGATGAGACAATTGAGATAATAAAAGAGGGTCTTAAATATCAACCCGATAATATGTCTGCTCTTGTTGTCCTGGGACGTGCTTACAAGAACAAGGGCAATTACAATGAAGCATCCAATATATTCTCACGAGTCATAGAAAAGGATAATCAGAACCTCATTGCATTACTTGCACTGGCGGAAATGAAATTCAGACAGGGTGATTATGAAGAGTCACACAAATATTATGACAGTATTCTATTCCTTGACCCGAGTAATCAGGAGGCAAAGAATCAGATAGTGAAAGTCAAAGAGAAAATTGAACAGATAGAAAAGCAGAGAGCCAGACAGTCCACTGAGATTGAAGATGAAGATGAAGGTGAAGATATCAGTGAAGAGGATGAGGTGAAAGAAGAAGAGGAGAAACAGAAGATAGATCAATTCATTCTACAGCACTCAAAGAATGTAATAGATTTTGACGAGGAAGAGGAAGAGGAAGAGGAGACACGAGACGCGAGTCACGAGACGCGAGACGAAGAAAAGATGCAAGATTCAAGTTCCAAGTTACAAGAAGAAGAAACGGAAAACGCAGAACGGAAAACGGAAAACGAAGAAGAACCAGCCACCAGCGACCAGCCACCAGCCACCGGCGACGAAGACAAGACGCAGGAAGAAGAAAAAACAGCTACCAGTGACCAGACCGAAGATACGCATGACGCAACACGCATGACGGAAAACGATGAAGATAAAGAGGAGACACGAGACGCGAGACACGAGACGCGAGACGAAGAAGATACAGAAAATAAAGAAGTAGCAAGTAGCAAGTCACAAGTAACAAGTGAAGATAAGACGGAAAACGAAGAAACAGAGATACAAGATACAAGTTCCAAGTTACA
>JAXHVG010000319.1:0-4941 GCA_034189245.1 Caldifarciminota bacterium | reverse complement strand
GGGATACAAATTGCTTGAATCGCAAGGGCTGTCCCTGGGATTTGGAGGGTGGTTTTGACAAAATAGGGGGAAGGGAGAGATAAACAATTGTCTATAGAAGAGCAATATGGGAGATGCAGTGACTGATAATGAGAAGTATAAATTCAATGCATTTATAATACAAGTAAATACTTAACAATATGCATAATACTGCAAGTGTAAAATAATTGTTTCACTGTAACAAATATTAATACCGTATTGGAATAAGCATTTCGATAAGTTTAATAATAGCTATCCTTAAGTCTGGTATGGTTATTGTTTATACTATAGTCAAATAACAAAGGAGTCAGTATGGAAACTCCAAGATTTGATTTTGGAACACTGCTTAGAAAAGCATCAGACAGATATCAGTGGAATGTATATCTTGAGGAGAATGTCCCTGAGTCAGCTGATTTCAGGGATATTGTGATGTACAAGCAGATGCCTGATAAGCCATTAAGCTGTAATGCAACTGCCATATATCCTTATTACAGTAATCAGGACCTCAGAAGAAGAACCGGCAATGTCATTATGTTCAATATAAGGCACACTCCCATTGAACAGGCAATAGACAGAATCAGCAGGGAGAATTTTTTGATAAAGTCATTCCTGGACAGTGAGCCCGGTGAAAAACACAAGAGAATATTGTTTATTATCAATAGAACAGTGAATCCATCAGGTTATATTGATACAGAGCCATTGTCTGAAAAGAGGCCTTTTCATAGATGCATACTGTTTGCTGAGAATATAGCTCTTTTCAATTTGAGAAAATTTGAGGATATACTTTTTTATCATTTCCAGTATTCATCAGCAAAGGTCATGATATGCAATAACAGTTCTCTTGATGCAATGAAGCAGTATTTGCATAGATCAGAGGGTCTTGCTAATTTTCTCTTTGAAAAAGCATTCCTGATAAACCATATACTGTAATGTTGTTATTACAGTATAACAATAACACTACAATATATAAGTCCGATAATACCAGAGCATAACTCCCAAATCACATAAAACATTTGCAATTCGCAAAAGTGTAATTTTTAGATGATACCTAAACATGCCAATAAGTGTCACTTATATGTGGCACACCATTTGCATACTATATAGTTAAACAGGAGGACTGATGAACATAGTGATTGTAGATGACAATAAGGAACTCACAGACAGTATAGTGAAATACATTGAAAATTACAGGGATGAGCTGGATGTAAAGGGGTATTATTCAGGAGAGGATATGCTGTCAGACATACCTGTGATAATGCCTGATATTATGTTCATAGATGTCTCATTGCCCGATATTTCCGGTCTTGATCTTCTCAAGGAGGTCAAGGATATTGATGAGGATATTCAGGTAATAATTGTAACAGCATATCCTACTGTAGAACACATAATAACAGCTTTGAGAAACGGTGCAATGGATTTTATAAAGAAACCGGTTCATATGAAGGATATTATATCTGCAATGGAACAGGCATTGGGGAAGAGGAAGAAATTGATGCAGTCCAGAAAGGCAGTTGCCAATTTGATAAAACAGAAAAAACAGCATACAGAAGCCCTCTCCATTACATCCATAATAGACAGGTCAATGGCTCTCAGAAAGCATCAGGAACTCATTGCTGATTCAAAAAATGAATATGATATTATAAAGACATCAATGGATTATTTTGAGAATGCCTTTGGAGCTGAACTTGCTATCTTCCTCAAGAAGAGGGAGGAAGACCTCATGGTATTCCACTCCAATATCAAGGATGTTGATTATTCATACTATGAATCATTCATAAAAGCGAATTTCATTGAAAATATAATGAATAAGGGATTTGCTTCCCTGAAAAAGGAATTGCTCCTCTCAATTGAATTTGATGATTTCAAGTGGGGCTATTTATATATTAAGAAAAAGGAGGAACTCAAGAAATTTGAGATTGAAACAATGCGTATGCTTATTATGCAGCTTGCAATGAAGCTAAACAAAGTAATCATATTGAAGGAGATTGATTCAAAAATAGTGGGCATCTCACTGGCAATTGCTTCATTATTCTCGGATACAGACCCCCTGCTTGCCAAGGACTGTGAAAAACTCTCATCATTATCATCCAAATTTGCTTCATACCTGGGATTGTCCATGGAGAAGACAGAGGAGATACGTTACATTGCACTGCTCTATAATCTTATCACACACAGATTTATCAGTGAGAATAATCCGGAAGAGATGATAGTAAAGTCAGCTGAAGAACTGATGAGCAGTATTCAGGCAACCGAAATGCAGAATTCAGAAGACAATGTTGCATATATTACAGAAGAGGTGCAGTTTTTGAGTAAAATGCGGACAGTATTGGCAGGCATCAATGAAAATTATGACGGTACAGGCAAACCCGGTAAATTATCCGGGAAAGATATACCTATTGAATCAAGAATAATTGCCCTCACTTCAACTTTTCTCCATCTTGTTAATAGAAAGGATTACAGGGATTCAGTAGGACTGGATGAAACAATTGAGGGTATTGAAAGAGAAAAGGGCAGGAAATTTGATCCGGAAATTGTTGAGAAATTCATAGAGTTTACAAGAGACAGTGATTATAAAAACAAAATCCAATCCAGTGAGGGCATTATATGAATATTCTATTTTATGGTGATAAACAGACACTTAGTGAACTACAAGAACATTATATAGACAAGGAAGTCAATATATCAGATAATGAAGGAACGAGCAGCATAGATATGATATTCATTGACAAGAGTGCAGGGAATATAGATAATCTCCCTCAGGGCAAGATAATCCCGGTATTCAGTGGAGACAAAGGTGAATTCACTGAAATATTACAGAGGTATTCAGCTCAGAGATTCACTATGGAAGATGCTTTGATGAAACTGGCAACCGGGGACACTTCATATTTTCTCATCTCTGAACTTGCAAGCGGAATCAATCATTATTATCTCAATATAATGACATCATTGATGCTCAGTATTGATATGCTGGAACTTAGTGATGAGAAAGAGCAGAGAGGACTGGATAAGATAAGCAGTATAATTGAAAAGATGGTGCATACCATTGAAACACTCAATCTACTGAAACATAAGAAGTATAGCACCAAAATTGCCAATACAGATCCTTTCTCTGAGACAGAGCAGTTTCTACCCCTCATAGCAGATTATCTCAATACCCACAATACAAAGGTCAAATATGAACAATCCGGGAATATTGAGCCATTTGACCTGCCTGAGAATATGCTCATCCGGTTATTTCTCAATACAATACTATTCCTCTATCACTCAAATACGGATAGGAATAATAAATTGAATATTGTAATGCGGGAATCGGAAGAATGCCTCATGCTTGAATACCGTATGTCCGGTGAAGGAATAACCCCATTGGATATTAATAATACACTGGACCTGAAAAAACTGAAGGGCCCGCTTCAGAGGATATATGCAAATAATGTGCTCATTAATATAAGTGAAATAAGGGCGGATTATAATATTTTTCATACAGACAGTACTATTGTCATGGAAATTAATATACCGCGTAATAGCTGGAGGAAGTAATGAGAAAAAAGATACTGTTAATAGATGATGATGAAAGAATACGGGAACTGATAAGGGATATTCTTCAGTCCCATGATTATTTCTGCAGAACAATTGACAGGGGTGAAAAGGCACTGGAGATAATCAAGGATGATGAATATGACCTTATACTGCTTGATGTGAATCTGCCCGGTAAATCAGGTATAGAGCTTATACCGGATTTTAAGCATTATGCCCCTGATTCACCTATAATTATGATAACAGGTTTTGCTGACATAGATGATGCTGTAAAGGCAATGAAACTCGGTTCATTTGACTACCTAAAGAAGCCCTTTAATAAGGAGGAATTGCTGCTCAGTATTGAGAAGGGGCTTAGATGGCAGAATATTCTCATTGAGAATAGTGAACTGAAGCAGGAGATTAATGAGAAGTACAATTACAAGGGAATAATAGGGAAGAGCCGAGAGATGAAGAATATCATTGATAAGGTCAAGCAGATTGCAGATACACAGGTCAATGTCATGATAACAGGTGAGAGTGGAACAGGTAAGGACCTTGTAGCCAAAGCTATTCATTTTTCTGGTTCAAGGCGAGACAATGATTTTGTCCCGGTCAATTGCTCTTCACTGCCTGACAATCTTCTAGAAAGTGAATTGTTCGGATACAAAAAGGGGGCATTTACAGGTGCATACAGGGATAAGGAGGGACTGTTCAAGGTTGCTGATAATGGCACAATATTCCTTG
The DNA here is from genome assembly GCA_034189245.1 of Caldifarciminota bacterium. Lineage (GTDB taxonomy): Bacteria > Hydrothermota > 32-111 > 32-111 > 32-111 > JAXHVG01. Next base: position 663 of record JAXHVG010000319.1, on the reverse strand, counting down.
ATGAAATCGGTGATATGCCGGAGAATCTTCAGGCTAAGATACTGAAGGTGCTGGACAGTGGTGAATTTACCCCGCTGGGTGACACAAAGACAGTAAGCACCAATGCAAGGATTATTTCAGCTACAAACAAGAAACTGGAAAAGTTGATAAACAGTGGCCAGTTCAGGGAGGACCTATACTACAGGCTCAATGTGGTAAATATTGAAATACCGCCTCTGAGGGAACGCAAGGAGGATATACTTATTCTGATTGATTATTTCATCAATAAATTCGCCTCAAAATTCAACAGGAATATCAAGAGACTGACAGAATCGTCCATTGAAACACTTTTAAGACACCCCTGGCCCGGTAATGTACGGGAGCTGCAGAATGTTCTGGAAAGCTCATGTGCATTGGCTCAGAGTGAGATCATAGATATCAACAATCTGCCTGATTCACTGTTCAAACAGTCTTCTGACAAGATGGAGAGATTTATTCCCATAAACAGTACATTGAAGGAGACAACAGAGTATTTTGAGAAAAGATATATAACTGAATTGCTTAAATTTACTAATGGCAATGTATCAAAGGCAAGCAAAATTGCAGATATAGCAAGGCAGAACATGCATCTGAAGATCAAGAATTATGATATTGATGTAACCCAGTTCAGAAAATAGAGAGAAT
>JAXHVG010000318.1:0-2518 GCA_034189245.1 Caldifarciminota bacterium | reverse complement strand
ATAATTACGATTATCTTATCATGGAATCAATGATGTAAGGATGAATAATTGCCCTCTGGATATTTACAGTCAGGATTATTCGCACTCCAAGTGGTTTGTCATGCTGGATATATTCAAATCGCATCCTGAAAGGATTATTACTGCAATCCCTCTGACAATACATCTCATTACAGAAAATATTCTCCAGCAAACAGGAAGACATCAGTATCTCCCTGTTCACATACCACCTGAACACTGGGTCAGAGAGGGCAGGATAATCAAGAACAAGAAAACATACAGATATTATCTCAAAGCGATAATTGATACTGCATTGAATCACGGGATAAGGGTTATATTGCCGGGATTTGCATTCTATCTGCCGGATAATTACAATAAATACTCATTTGAGAATAAATTACTGGATTATAATGAACATCTCTGTCCTGTCAGTATCTGGGGTACACCTGAAAATGTGGTTAATGGGATTATGAGCAATAATTCAATAACAATGTCCCTGGCAATGGAGTACAATATACCTTTCATTTCAATGAATCTGTGTATTCCCCATAATAAGGAATATTACAATGATATATGTCATCTGACACCTAAAGGCATCTCAATAATGTCCCAAAAACTGGCAGAACATATTGTCAGTATGGAACAGACAAAGAATAACCTTACTCCAGAATAACTATCTGTTTGTAATATTCATCGTCTCCATATCTCAGCACTGCAAAATAGATACCTGAGTTAAAACTCTTGAGGTCAATAAGATTCCCGCTGGACATTGTGATATATCTTCCTGCAGCATTGTACAGTGTCAATGTATACTCCTTATCCAATGCATTATTAACATAGAGATATCGGCTGCCCAATTCATAATCAATGCTTACACTGCTGTTGCGGGGTATTATTTCTCTTAAACCTGAATAATTATAAGGTTTTTTGTAATGTAATGTGAGCATATCATCACTCAATACAAAGTTCTCGCCATTGAAAGAGAAGTCCCTTATATAATCAAGCATAAGAATTGAATCAACAGGATGTATGTTGAGCATTGAATCAATGTAATTGATATAACATATATGCATACCATTAACATTATTCAAGACTCCGTACATGAGAAACACACTGTCTTGATGATTTTCAATTGCAGCAATATAGGGAGTATTGATTGCATTTATGCTGTCTGATTTATTCAGAGGATTGTTCTCTTCATATTGAAACAGCACCAAATATCTGTTATCCGTGAGACATCCCAGCACTCTGCTGTCAGTTGAATCAACTGTAAGAATATTATAATTACTTAACATACTGAAGGATGTATCCTCCGTAACATTGCTGTAATCTGTTATATCATATAATTTCAAAGTATCATACTTCTCTGAGAATATCTTATTGCCGCAAACTTCATAGTTTATCTCACACATTGAATCACCGAATGAAGAGACAGGTACCATTGTACTGTCCCACAGGCCGTAAATACTGAAAACCTTGTTGCTGGGTTTGACTATCATATGAGAATCCTTCACAAACGGCGTGTATTGAGACATGCCGGGATTTGTCCCCATCTCTGACTCAAATCCTGAATGGAGATTCCTTGCATATAATTTATCCCCGAAAAAATCGTATCCGTATAAATAATCCTTATTGACACTGGTCATTGTCAGATAATATGTAAAGGGAAGTGAGTCAATATAGGTAATATCAGCGTTTTTGGGAGCATTGTACAAATGTATGCCTGAATTTGATGCAATATACATAGTGTCGTGATAGAACAGTAAATCATTGACAGGCCCGCGATGCCGGGGATACTGCCCTGTGATACCCGCATTACCAGGGTCCGTGCAATTGACAGTGTAAATAATCTCATTCTGATAATATACATTGTCTCTCTGCTTTACATACACAACATTATTGCCTGCCTTGATGTGAAGGCCGTCTCCGCCTCCTATGCCTATTTCCTGTCCCAGTGAATCAGGCTTGTCTTCCAGAGTGCCTAGTATCTCATACTGATACGCATTGGCCCCCCAATACCATATATAGAATATGGAATCATTCATTGACATATACTGAAGTGCAGTAGACGATGGATTAGGAATGTCCCAGAGCACACTGTCTACTGCACCCGGATTACTGATTCTGTATCCGCCGATACCCCTGTTCGGAAACCCTCTGCATAAGAGATATGTGCTGTCATTTATGACTTGGGCATCATAAATCTGGGCATTTGTCTCAAACAGGGAATAGTCAATGAATGAATCCTTGTCCATATTGAGAATAACAAGTCCCGAATCTGTTTCATTGACAGAGAGAAGGAATTTGTCCTTATCATGAGTAATGCGGTTTATCTGTCCGAGTGATTCAATGGTCAATGTATCCAGAAGAATCGGATTATACATATCACTCACATCATAAATTGAAAAGAGATGGTCACTTGTTGTTATCTCACTATAAGTATACAGCCGTGCATTATTGAGAAATACCTGCTTGAATGGTGCTATGCCGCCTATTGCCTGCCTGAAATGCTCTTCTACTC
>JAXHVG010000317.1:0-2666 GCA_034189245.1 Caldifarciminota bacterium | reverse complement strand
ATTGTATCGTATTGCGTATTAATGAACGAGTAGAATGTATAGGATTTTAGTAGCTTGTAGCTGGTATTCTCTGTTTACTGGATGAGGATTTTGATTATAATGGTAGTATGATTAGAAAAATAATTCTCACCGGAATTTTTTGCCTGATAGTATATGCCGGTGTCAGTGCCGCCTATGATTTGTATGACACTTACCTTGATTCATTGGAACAGGCTGTTGACAATAACAGTGTTGAGAAAATACTGGATTATTCCGATATACTCATTGAGAGTAATCCGGGAAGGTATGAGGGATACTATTACAAGGCATTTGCCTATTATAAGAATAATGACCTGGATGCAGCTGCCCGGTTCTGCAGTCAATCCATTGATATTGAGGACACGCCTGAAAACAGGTATCTCATGCTGCTTGTCAAAGAGGCAGGCGGAAGGGACATAGGCCCGTTTATAAGCAAATGCATCAGTGATTTCCCTAGTGATATGCGCTTTGTAAACAGTAAAGCAGCATATTTCTACAAGAAAGCCAGATATGATTCGGCATTCCACTACTACAACACAGTGTTGAGGAATGAACCGTATAATGAATCAGCACTGCTCCACACTGCCAATATACTCTTCATAAAAAAACATTATGACAGGGCATTGGATGTGTACAGGCAGCTTATTGACAAGTACAGTAATGACGGGTATATGTACAATACTGCATTGACATATTCCAAACTCGGTTATTATGACAGGTCCAATGAAATATTCTCCGATCTGAAGAGTTCGCAGTACGGATACAGGGCAATGAAGAATATGATAAATAATTACAGGCGCATGGAAAGACCTGACAGTGCCTTTGCATTATCCATTAAGTCCATAAATCATTATCCTGATTCAACAGCAGCCTACTCCACTGCAATAGCTGTACTCTCAGATAAATATGACAAAGAGAAGGCAGACACACTGGTCAGCATCATACTGAAAAACAGTATTGAAAATCGCCGTATTCTCGCTTCAATGGGCGCCCTGGCATTCAATGCAGATGATACAGACAATGCACTGCTTGTATATTCCCGTCTTCTGGCTCAATCGCCTGAATTTACATCAAAGACAGCAGTTCAGACATATTTCTTTGCAGGCAGGCAGGATACAGCCCGTTCACTGATGGACCGTTTTGATGTATCGGATGATTCGCTCTTCTACTACAGATTCGGGGGTATTATAGATTACAAGGCAGGACTGTATGACAGTGCACGCAGTAAATTCCTCAATGCAAGAAAACTGTCACCGGGGGATACAGCAATCATATATAATCTTGCCAATACATTCTATATGCTGAGGGAGGATGCTGCACTGATTCAATTGATTGACAGTATTGCACTTCATAATCCTCAATTTTCTGCAAGAATGCAGTCAGAATTCTTCGGGGACAGCCTGCCTTAATGTATATTGTCTACCTCATTTTCACTGTACTTGTCTTCTCCACAATGGAAGTTGCAGGCAGGTATATATCCGGTTCCATACCCCCTATGCTAATGACATTCTGCAGATTCTCCCTTGCTTCACTCTTCCTTCTGCCCTTTTTCATAAGCAGAAAGGAGAATATGATAAAACTCAGGGAGACATCAGTCAGGGAACTGGCTGTAATTTCCCTCATAGGCATACTCAATGTTGTTCTGTCAATGGGACTGCTTCAGATAGCTGTGCATAGGGGCAATGCTTCAATCCCCGCAATAATGATATCATCCAATCCACTATTCATATATATCATTCTCTTTGCATGGGGTCTGGAGAGGGATAAATTTGTTCTGATGAGGATAATAGCCGGAATTATAGGCATCTCCGGCATTATACTGTTCAATGATCACTCATCACTGGACAATCCCCTCCCTGCACTGATATTCTCCATTGGTGCTTCAATGATATTTGCAGTATACACAATACTCGCCAGGAAATATGTCATGAAATACGGCAATCTCTTTGTAACGACCATTTCCTTTATTGCCGGCTCACTCATTTACATACCCCTGATACTGATATTTGAGGGCTTCACAACTGCACTGTTCACCCATCCCAATCCCCTCATACTGCTCTATATGGGTATAGTTGTTACAGGAGCGGGATATCTATCATACTTCAAGGGTCTCAAGTCAGTCAAGGCATCAAGGGGGTCAATTGTTTTCTTCCTCAAACCTGCCTTTGCACTGATATTCTCCATCATACTGCTCGGTGAATCAATCAATTATATACAGGCGGTTTTTCTTATACTTATCATTCTTTCATTATTCCCGCGCATAAGGAGGAGGCATAGTGCAGTCCGTTATGCAGACAGTAAGAACTGAAATTACAGTGAAGCATTCAAGATTCATCGGTTATATGGGGAATATTGAGTCAGCTGATGATGCCCGTATATTCCTTGAAAAACTGAGGAATAAGCACAGTGATGCAACCCATATTGTCTATGCATACAGAACAGTCAATAATGAGGTGAAATACTCTGATGCCGATGAACCTGCAGGCAGTGCAGGCAAACCCGTGTATAATATCATTGAGAAGAATGAACTGTTCAATGTAATAATAGCAGTTATACGGTACTTCGGGGGAATCAAACTCGGTATTGGCGGTCTTGTCAGGGCATATTCAGCAGCAGCTTCATCCCTATATGAGACTGCTGACATCAGG
>JAXHVG010000316.1:0-3970 GCA_034189245.1 Caldifarciminota bacterium | reverse complement strand
TTGATAAGGCTATTATATATGAAGAGAAATTATCCAATCTTCAAAAACTTGAACTGACTCTGAAAATTTCCCGTCTCCTTTCCAGGACAAAGGAGCCCAAGAAGGCATTTGAGGGACTTATTACTATTCTCAGTTCACAGATCAATGCTGATAATGCATTATTGATGATTAAGTCCGAAGATGACGAGGAACTGATGATACAATCCATTGTCGGAGAGGATGCAGATAATATTGACAGGGATGATATTGATACTGACAAACTGCATCAGTATTTCAGTTCTAATAGTGAGACCGTCTTTATAAATGATTTGGACAAAGAAGACAAGAACAATACATGCAGCTGTTTTTCAAAGATCGGCAAATCCGTCATATGTTCTCCAATCCGTTATAAGAATGAGCTTCTGGGTATTGTTGTATTCATAAATAAGGCAAAGAATTCATTCAGGGACAATGATTTTGACCTGATTAATATTATAGCCACTTCATCATCAAGTTATCTGAAGAATCTGCATCTGCAGATGAAAATGGCGCAGAAAATAGAACAGCTATCAGTTCTCTATAAGATATCAACAAGTATCAGGCCTGTTATCAATTATACTTTTCTCAAGAAGGCTGTCATCAGTTCACTCGGCTCACTCTCAAGGGCTGATTTTGTGCTGATGCTGACCAGAACAGACAGTACATATAATATTGAACATTCATATTTCAAATCAATTGATTTGAAAAAGAGATTCACTGAACTCACTGATCTGCCTGATGATGTGATTGACAGCGGGGGCAGAAGCATCAGACATTATAATAATCAGTCCCGTCTGTGCTCTGAAATATTTCCCGATAAACTAAAAGGCGCGACCCTCCTTAGGGTCAAGACAAGCAGGGAGACAATAACTATTCTTTCCGGATATACTGACAGATTCAACAGGAATATATCCGATGAGACCTATATGGCAATAATGAATGAATTGTCCATATCATTTGAGAATTCAATACTGTTTGATCAGAATGAGAAACGCCTGAAACAATTCAGTTCAATCGGTGCAATAACAAAGAAACTGGCTCATCTCAATATTCAGAGTCTGGATGAATACTACCAGTATATTGTTGATGCAGCCAGAGAACTTATCCATTGTGAATATGCTTCACTGCTTATGAAAACAGACAACATACTGCAGTTCAAGGCAGTGGCGGGCATTGATATAGATAGACTGAGCAAATATGATATAAATATTGGAGAAGGGATAGCAGGATATGTTGCCCAGACAGGGGAACCGGTAATTGAGAATGATACCTCACAATCTGAGCATTTCAAGGAATTGGAATTCAGTTCTGTTTACAGTGTGAGAAATCTTGTCAATATACCGCTGAAATACAAGGACAGGGTAATTGGTGTTCTCTGTGCTGATAATAAATTGAAGGGCCAATTTGATCAGAATGATGTAGTCCTGATGAAGATACTGGCAAACAGCACCTTGATTGCATTTGAGCATTTTATGGATATTGATATGGGTGCAAGACTCTCCGATATAATACTTGATACAATACCCAGCGGAGTGATATATATAGATAAAGACGGCCATGTACAGTATATTAATGAGGGGTTCATAAAGATATCGGGATATACACATGAGCGCATATTCAACAAGCATTTCACCAAGATATTCACAGATGACAATAACATTATCGCCCGGTCCATAGAAAAATCAGAAAGTGCCATGAGAAAAGAGGTTGAGCTGATAAAGAATGATAGGGAAAAGATTCCCTGCGGTATAAGCATTACCCCTGTAAAATCCAATGACAATGTGGATATTGTTGCCATAATACAGGACCTCTCGGAGATCAAGAGTATGAGAAGGGAACTGAAGGACAAGGAGAATCTTGCCCTGCTCGGGCAGATGGCTGCAGGAATGGCGCATGAGATCAAAAACCCCATAGCAGGTATTCTCACAGGCCTGGAATTCTTATATATGCAGATTGCTGAGAAGAATGACACACACAAACAGTCTCTGGAAATGGTGATAAAAGAGGTGAAGCGTCTGGACCGCCTTGTCAATGATATGACCTCATTTGCAAAATCAAAGGTCAGGATACTCTCTGAGGTGAATATTGAGAAGCTGGTGGAACGTGCAATTCACCTTGCAAAGGATAAATCACAGATCAAGGAAATTGATATTATAACGGATTTTCCTGATAATATACAGAAAATGAGGGTTGACGAGGAGCAGATTCTTGAGGTCCTGCTCAATATAATACTCAATGCCAATCAGGCAATTGAGGAAAACGGGAAGATTGAAATCAATGTAAAACAGGACAATGACCGCTGTATCATATCAGTAAAGAATGACGGACCGCCGATACCGGGTGATGTTATTGATAAGATTTTCACTCCCTTCTTCACAACAAAGAGCGGGGGGACAGGACTGGGTCTGGCCATTTCCTACACTATTGTCAAGGAGCATAAAGGCAGGATGACAGTTCAGAATACGGATGAAGGTGTGGAATTTAAGATAATCTTACCATTGAGAGATGAGAGTTATGCCTGAATTTATTCTTGTAGCAGATGATGAACAGACAGTGAGCACATTTGTTAAGAAAATAATAGAGTATGACAAGAGCAATAATGCAGAGGTGCATATTGCAAATGATGTTAATGCATTCAATACATATCTCTCGCGGAACAAATATTCGGCAATAATCATTGACCTGAATTTCGGTAATCAGAATGTCACTGATTTCATATCAAAATATTCCTCCGAGCATCCGCTTGTTCCTATTATAGCAATGTCAGCCAATATCAGTGTTGATATTGCCATTAATGCTATAAGGAGCGGGGCATATGACTTTATATCCAAGCCATTCACATCCGAGACAATAATGCTTGTTGTAAAGAATGCTCTGGAGAGAAGGCAGCTTATATCGGAGAAAGAAAAGCTCAACAATGACCTCTCTCAGGTGAATGATGAGCTTATTGAGGCAAATAAGATGATAACAAAGCAGAAGGAACAGCTGGACAATTATCTCAATAATATACTGGGGGGCATTGAAAAGATAAAGGATGTTTCTGTTGCAGTGGGAAGAGTCAAGTCATTTGAGACCAATCTGAATCTCCTCTTTGATAAACTCAATGAGATATACTCACCGGAGGCATCTGTCTTACTGATATATGAAAAGGAAACAGGCAAATTCACTGTTAAGAAAGAAAATAATTACGGTGATAGTTTCTCCGAGGGTGTTGAAATAGCCGAGAATGTATTTGAGAAGTATTTCAGTAAGGGCAGTATTGCCATTGATGAGGAGATGAATAACCGGAAGAATACATACACTGTGATTCTGCCGCTCAAATCAGGCAGCCTCAATCTCGGGATAATACTCTTTGATATAGAGTTTGAGAAGATACGGGATTCAGACAAAGTGTTCTTTGAAATACTGAGATATCTCATCACCATTTCAATACTCAACTCCAAGTTCCTTGAGGATTCAAGAAAGAGTTATCTGGAATCCCTCTTTGCATTCCTTCTGCTTGAAGAGAAAATACACAGTGGTATAAAGAAACACTCGGAGAGGGTTGCTTCCGTATGTGTAAAGATGGGCAAACATCTCAAACTGCCTGACAGTAATATACGCAATCTGCAGTATGCAGGTCTGCTTCATCTGCTGGGGCTTATTACTGTATCAAGGGCAGAACTGACAAAGGAGAATTATTTCAAACCGGACGACAGTAATATTATAAAGAATGCACTGCTTGAGGGTACGAATATTCTCATACCCCTCAAATTCCTCAATGAGGCGAGAGAGGTCATAGAATCCATATATGAAAATTATGACGGCAGCGGAATGCCCGGTAAATTGAGCGGTGACAGCATAAGCATCTCATCCAGAATACTCCGTGTTGCAGGTGAATTCTTTGCATTCAGGAATATATTCAAGATGGAGATGAAAGAAATAAGGGAGTATATGGATGCAAACAAAGGTA
>JAXHVG010000315.1:0-4681 GCA_034189245.1 Caldifarciminota bacterium | reverse complement strand
CTTCTATATTGATATATCCTTCCTTGAAGGACCATTGGATATCATTGTCACTCTTGCACCTGTATATTCCTCAATGAGGTCTATATATGCCTTTATTGAGGCGGGCATATTGCCCTCATTCAGAGACCTTATGTCACTGTCAGTCCAGCAATCAAGTATTTCATACAGAGGCTCCACTTCATTAAGCATATCGGTTGAAGCGGGGAATGTCTTCAGGAGTTCTCCCCTGTATCTGTACTGTGTGCAGACCTTTAATTTCCCCATGCCTGCAAGTATGTCAATTTTTGTCAGTGCTATACTGTCAATACCGGAGATAAAACTGACATACTTCATTGCAAAGAGGTCCAGCCATCCGCAATTCCTGCCTCTCCCTGTTGTTGCTCCGAACTCACTGCCCCTGTTCCTCAAAGCCTTTTCTTCTGCATCTGACATTCTTGTGGGGAATGGGCCTGCCCCGACTCTTGTGGTATAAGCTTTCATAATACCTGTTATCTCAAAATCCCCGGCAATGGGGAATCCGCTGCCGCAGAATGCATAGGGGGCTATGGGATTGGATGATGTTACATAGGGGTATGTGCCGAAATCAATATCAAGCAATGCTCCCTGGGCACCCTCAAAGAGCACTCTCTTGCCGGAGGAGTAGAGTCCGCGGGCAATAATATCAATGTCTTTTATGTATATATGCAGCTTGTCCCTCAACTGAAGTATTGACTTTGCGTGGCTTTCAATATCCAGGGGCTCAGTATTGTAATGCGGTGCAAGATAGTTATTGTAATTTTCAAGATACACTTTCAGTTTCTTCTCAAAGGACTCCCTGTCAAGCATATCACACATTCTCAGTCCTGTTCTTGAAAATTTATCTACATAAGCGGGTCCTATGCCGCGCTTTGTCGTGCCTATACTGTTTTTCCTGCTCTTCTCCTTAGCACCGTCAATTGTCTTGTGCAGGGGAAATAGAATGTGAGCCCGTGAGCTTATCATCAGTTTGTCCGGTGAAATGCCGAATGCGCGCACCTCTTCCAGTTCATTGATTAACTCCTCAATGTCCACTACAACACCATTGCCTATAATTGATATCTTGTTCTGCAGAATGCCGGTAGGCAGAAGATGCAGTATTATCTTTTTGCCGTCTGCAACTACAGTATGTCCTGCATTGGCTCCGCCCTGGTAACGGACAACTGCATCTGCTTGGGATGACAGCACATCAACGATCTTGCCTTTTCCCTCATCTCCCCACTGCATTCCCATTATGATTCTGTGTTTCATTGGACCTCTTATTTAGAATTGTTTGAAAAGATAATGCACATTGCCCTCTCCGACTATATTCTCCAGTTTGGAAAAATTATGGGAATTTACAGCAATCTGCAGTGATTTTGACTTTATCCTTATTGTATTATCCTGTTTACTCTTTATCTGGACAATGAGATGATTATTCCCCATATTGGATGATGCAAATGTCCTGAGGTCATTTATCATTTTCTCGTCCATCTCATCAAGTGATATACTGAGTTTTACACCGTCAATGTATTTCCTCACCTCCTCAAGGGGTATGATCTTGTCAACAAATATCTTTGGCAGTGTATTCTCATCATCCCTCTTTGTCTTGCCGAATACAACAACAGATGAATCCTTGACAAGATACTGGGAGTATTTCTCATGCGTATCATTGAATATTGCGCATGCCACATATCCCTCAAGTGTGAACAGCCTGAATAAGGAGTAGTACTTACCTGAACGTGCCTTCTTCTTGCTGATATTATTCAGTATGCCGATCATCGTGACACTCTCGTCTGAATCCAGTTCATTGAAGTCATCCAGTGAATGCGAGACAATAGAGTGATAAAGCCCCCGGTATTTCTCAAGGGGATGACCGGATATGAAAAATTCAAGTACCTCAAATTCAAAATTGAGGAGTTTTTCCTTACTCCATTTATTATTAACAGTGATCATGGTCTCCCAGTCGCCTCCACTCTCTTCACCGAACAGTGAAAGCATGCCTGCTTCTATTCTCTCCTTTTTCTTATCTGCCCTATTGAGTATCTCCGGGAAATTATCCAGCAGGAGGTACCTCTCCTTGCCCAGTGAATCAAATGCTCCCGCCTTGATAAGTGACTCCACAGCTTTCTTGTTCACTGTCTTTGTGTCCACTCTTGTGAGGAAATCATAGAAGTTCTTATACGGTTCTTCTTCCCTGTTCTTCATGATATTCTCAACAGCACTCTGTCCGACATTCTTAATAATACCCAGACCCAGCCGAAGTCCATTGCCTTCTACTGTCACCCTAAAACCGGACTTATTGATATCAGGCTGCAGTATGGGAATATCCATTGCCTTTGTTTCTTCAATATATCTTACAACTTTTTTTATGACGCCTATATAGGAGTTGATTGTAGATGCCATGAATTCCAGGGGATAATGTGTCTTGAGATATGCTGTCTGATAACTGAGGAAAGCATAGGCTGTACCGTGGGACTTATTGAAACCGTATTCAGCAAATTTGGCTATCTTTTCAAATATATTGAGGGCAACCCTCTTGTCTATTCCCTTATCCTGTGCACCCTCAACAAATTCCTTTTCATACTGATTCATCAGATCTCTTTTCTTCTTGCTCATTGCCTTTCTCAGTATATCTGCCTTTGCAAAGGAGAACCCGGCAATCTTATTTGCAATATTCATCACCTGTTCCTGATAGATCATAAGTCCGTATGTTTCAGAGAGTATGTCCTCTGCAAGGGGGTGATCGTAGGTTACTTTCTCCTTACCGTTCTTCCTGTTGATTATCTTGCCCATTTCCTGCATGGGACCCGGTCTGTAGAATGAGATGATCTTGATAATATCATTGAAATCCTCAGGTCCGTATCTTCTGAGAAAGGAGCGCATACCCGTGCTTTCAAGCTGAAAAACCCCTGCTGTTTCTCCCTTCCTGATTGTCTCAATTGTATCACTGTCATCCTTTGGAAGATTGTCTATATCAATCTCCACATCCCTCCGGGCAAGCATGTCAAGTGTATTGTCAATTACACTGAGTGTTCTGAGACCGAGCAGGTCCATTTTAACAAGACCTATTTTCTCCAGTGTATCCTTTTCAAATTGAGTAATATTGGTCTGTTCACCGGGACTGGAAAATACAGGCGCATAATCAGTCATGGGTCCGGGAGTTATCACAATGCCTGCCGCATGTTTAGAGACATGGCGCACATTATTCTCAAGTACCAGTGATATATCGTAAATCTTCTTGAAATTGGGATCATTCTCCACCAGTTTTCTGAAATCAGCTGATTCATCGTAAACATCAGCAAGACCGGCATTGGCAGGCATTCTTTTCGTAATACGCTTAACCTCTGCAGGCGGCACTTCAAATGCCCTTGCCACATCGGTAAAGACCTGTCTTGATCTCAGTGTGCCGAATGTGGCAATGAGTGCAACATTCTCCCTGTGATATTTCTCTGTAAGTATATTAAGCAGCTTGTCCCTGTCCAGGTCTGAAATATCTATGTCAACATCAGGCATTGATATTCTCTCAGGATTGAGAAAACGCTCAAAGAACAGACCGTATTCAAGGGGATTGACCTTTGTTATGCCCAGCAGAAATAGAATCAGTGAACCTGCTGCAGACCCCCTGCCCGGACCTATTGTTATATTATGCTGTTTCGCCATCTCAATGAGATTGTATATGATAATAAAATAACCGGCATAATTCATCTTCTCTATGACGGACAATTCATATTCATATCTCTTCTTTACTTCAGGGGTTATTTCACCGTGGAATTTTTTTTCAAGTCCCTTGCCGGCAAGGTATTCAAGATAATCATTCTCATTATTAAAACCTTCCTTGAGCTCTACTTTCGGCATCTTGAAATTCTTGCCGGACACATCAATCTTCACATTACACATGTCAGCAACTTTCATTGTATTGCTTATTGCCTCCGGTATATCACTGAAGAGTTCGCTCATCTCCTCCGGTGTCTTGAGATAGAATTCATTGGTCTGAAACCTGAATCTGTCCTCGTCATTTATTGTCCGGCCTGTCTGTATGCAGAGCAGTATCTCATGGGCAAGTGAATCTTTCTTTGTCAAATAGTGGACATCATTGGTTGCGACAACATCTATGCCCAGTTCACGGGCAATTTCCATCTGTCCCTCTATTATCCGGTCATCATCAGCAAGACCTATTCGCATAAGTTCAAGGAAGAATCTCTCCTTGGAGAATATCTCGCAGTATTCCCTTGCACTGCGCATTGCCCCGTCAATATCATTATTCAGTATATTCTTCTGAATCTCTCCGCCCCTGCAGGCACTGAGACATACAAGGCCGTCTGAATATTTCTTAAGCATATCCTTGTCAATCCGTGGTCTGTATCTGAATCCGCGTGTAAATCCAAGGGATGAGAGTTTGTAGAGATTCCCAAGACCCTTTTCATTCTTTGCAAGGAGTACAAGATGATAATTCTTAGCCCTTCTCTTCATCTCATTGGTGGAGTCAATCGGGTGTGGTGAAAGATAGAATTCCTCGCCTATAATAGGTTTAATCCCGTTTTTCAATGCCTTTTCATAGAAGTGAATGATACCGTGCAGATTGCCGTGATCCGTTATTGCCAGTGATGACATATTAAGATCAGCTGCTCTCTTGATGAGATTGCCCACATTATTGGCGCCATCCAGCATACTGTATTCAGTGTGT
>JAXHVG010000314.1:0-5314 GCA_034189245.1 Caldifarciminota bacterium | reverse complement strand
GCTTGTTGCTGGTGACTGGTAAATGTGCGTGGGCGGATAAGGAGATTGCCGTGTCGCTCCGCTCCTCGCAAGGACTGGGTTTTTGTAAAAGTCATTTAGGCTCCGCCTCAAGTGCCGGGTTGACAAATTTACAAATCTAGGATTTTTAAAAAGTTAAATTATATTATATAGATATTTAATTTGCAGATTTGTAAAAGTGCCAGGTTGACAAATTTACAAATCTGAGGGGTTTTGTAAAACTCACAAACAAGTTTGCTCTTCCTGCCTTCAGCCGCCGGCTGCCGGCTACCAGCTATCCATGAAAGAACGGAAATAATAAAGCATAGGGAGAATGTTCTTGACTATTTGGGGTGGATTATTAAAATGATAGTATGGAAAATGAAATAAATATTAATTGTGGAGGAGTTATGAAAAAGATACTTTTATTGATTTTAACTATCATTATGATTATAAGTGTTTATGGACTGGATGAGGCATTTAAACAGGAGCATTCTTTCCCGAGGCACAGGGAGATAGCAGACAAGGTCAATGATATCAAGTGGTCGTCAGACAGTTTGAATGTAAAAGGAATAGGAAGAGCCCCGTTTTTTGGAAATTCTCAAGATGTTGTTACAGCTGATACTCTGGCATATGTTTGCATGGGCTATAGTTTGGTAATATTGAATATTCAGGATGAAACAAATCCGGTGCTTATAAGTGATATAGCAACACCGTCATTTGCATACAGATTATATATGGCAGGTAATTATATCTATATTGCTGACGGAAGCGGAGGTCTTAGGATAATAGATGTATCAAATCCTGCTGAACCAATAGAAGTGGGCTTCTACGATACATCCGGATATGCAATGGATGTCTTTGTAAAAGACAGTTTCGCTTATGTTGCTGATGATGCCGGCGGCCTCAGGATAATAAATATCTCGGACCCTGCAAGTCCCACAGAGACTGGTTTCTATGATACAGGCGGATTTTCATTCGGTGTTTATGTGAAAGACACCTTGGCTTATGTTGCTGATTATTCTGCAGGGCTGAGAATAATCAATGTATCTGACCCTGCAAACCCGGCTGAAACAGGTTTTTATGACACACCGGGAACAGCATTCGGTGTGTATGTATCAGACAGTCTGGCCTATGTTGCGGACGGAAGCAGCGGACTAAGGATAGTCAATGTATCAGACCCGACAACACCAACAGAAACAGGGTCTTACAGTACTCTGGGCTCTACTAGAAATTTACAGGTCTCAGATACTATTGTATATCTTGCTGACGGAGGGAGAGGACTGAAGATAATGAACATATCCGATCCGGCGTCTCCTTCAGTAATCGGCTCATATTATACAAACGGAAATTCATACGGGGTTTTTGCCTCAGGCAGTTCGGCCTATGTTGCTGATGATGATGAGGGACTCAGAATAATAGATATATCAACTCTTAACAATCCTACAGAGATAGGCTGGTACTGTATGCCCGGCACTGCAATAGGGGTTCATGTGCAAGACAGTCTGGCATATGTTGCAGGTTTTCCGGCAGGACTGAGAATAATAGATATATCTGATGCGGCAAATCCAGAAGAAATCGGCTTGTACGATACACCCGGGCGTTCATACAGTGTTTATGTATCAGATACATTTGCCTATGTGGCTGATTATGATTATGGTCTGAGAGTAATTAATGTAGCAAATCCAACCAGTCCTACAGAGACGGGCTTCTATGATACACCGGGATATGCGTATGATGTATTTGCACTGGACAGTCTGGTGTTTGTTGCAGACGGCGGCAGCGGGCTGAGGATAATAGATGTATCTTCTCCTGATGCTCCCATGGAGATTGGATACTATGACACAGGCGGCAATACCTGGAGCGTCTGGGTGTCAGACACATTGGCTTATATTGCAGATGGCAGCAGCGGACTGAGAATTATAGATATATCTGACCCCACTGCTCCTACGGAGGCGGGATTTTATGATACCCCTAATTTTTCAAATGGCGTCTATGTCTCGGATAGTTTAGCCTATGTTGCTGACGGAACCGGAGGGCTGAGGATAATTGATGTGAGCAATCCGGACAGTCTTTCAGAAATCGGCAATTATAATACACCGGGCTCTGCTTATGATGTCTATCTCTCAGGAGATAAGGCATTTGTTGCAGATTATGGTGCAGGTGTAAGAATCATAGATATATCAAACCCTACAGGTCCTACACAGTCAGGGTATTATGATTCGCCGGGTTCTGCATGGGGTGTTTACGCACAGAATAATAGTATTTACCTTGCTTCAGGACATTTTTATATACTGGAATACAGTGATATGGAAACACCTCTTATAACGAATCTACTGCCTGCACCGGATAGTTATAATGCAGACAGCAGACCATTAATAGAGGTCAGGATGCAGCAGGTGAAGGCAAATTTGTTTAAACAAGATACAGGCCTGGACAGCTGTTATATCAGTTTGAATGGTGTGGATATAACAGACAGTGCAAGCATATCTGATACACTTGTAACCTATACCCCATCAGCTGACCTGCCTGACACCCTCTATACAGCATATATCTATGTGAAGGATAATGGCGGTGATTATACTGATACTACCTGGAGCTTCTATACAGATACCGAGAGTCCTGTCATAACTGATTTAAATCCTGCTCCCGGTTTATTCGTTGCAAACAGGAGACCGACTATAAAGGCCAGGGTAGATGATAATCTATCTGCAATAATAAACAGCTGGGTGAGCAATGCGGATTTGAGATTAGACGGCGAAGCAGTAACCCCCACTATAACAGATACACTGATAAGTTACACACCGCCCAGTGATCTGGCGGATTCTGTGCATACAGTGCATCTATACTTAGAGGATAAAGCAGGCAATAGTGCAGATACCGCCTGGAGCTTTACAGTGGAACTCTCCGGTATTAAGGTATTTGAATTTGAACAGATGCTTGAAAATAAATTCTACAAATCAGAGACCGATAAAAATATCAATCTACTCTTTGGCATGAAAAACAGGGGTGAGTTGAAAGTCAGTATCTATGACAAGACAGGCAGAAATTATGGCACGCTTATAAATAAAGCAGTTGATGCAGGTTATACGAGAGTTAGCATTGACAAGAGCCAGTATCCGTCAGGCCAGTATTTTATTAAAGGTATGATGGGAGAGACGGAGGTGAGCGTGAAGGTGGTAATATTAGATTAGCGGGGAGAAGTAAGAGACGCGAGACACGAGACACGGGACGCGAGTCTGCCGGCTTGCGCCCAATCGTAATGCGTGTTGCGTGATGCGTAAGGCGTATCTGAGATCGAGTAGAGCGGGTAGGATTCTAGTGACTGGTGGCTTGTAACCGAGGTCAATGGTTTATGGTCAAAGAGCGTGTGAATACGAGAACGAGTAGAGCGGGTAGAACGATTAGAACGGGTAGTAGAAGAGGGTAAAGGGTAAAAGAAAGAAAGAGAGCGGGGAGGAGTAAGACCGTACAACGTACAACGGCGTGTGCTGAGCTGGAAGAACAGGATTGTGAGTAGCGGGGAGATGCAGGAGACGCGAGACGCGAGACACGGGACGCGAGTCTGCCGGCTTGCGCCGAGACAATGGTTTATAGTGAATGGTTGATGGTCAATGGTCAAAGAAAGATTCAAGATCCAAGATCCAAGTTACAAGTAAGACCGTGTGATACGTGTGTTTCGTGTGATACGATAAAGAAGAAGGTAAAAGGTAAAAGGTAAAAGAAGGAAAAGAAGCGGGGAGAAGTAAGACCGTACAAAGTACAAAGTACAACGGAGACCGGAGTATGCTTTCGGGCGTCGGCTGCCAGCTTTTAGCTTTTGTGATAAGCAGCCATGAGTGGACGGAAAGGATGGGGGCGGATAAGGAGATTGCCGCGTCGCTCCGCTCCTCGCAAGGACAGAAGAGGGTAAAAGAAAGAGAGCAGGGGAGTGGTCAGTGACCCTCCCGATAATTCAGGTTATAAGAAATGTGATGAGTGCCCATAGAGATTATTTCGCGGATGACCTGCAAGATAGCAGAACTTATAATGACTGCCTATTTGCTGACGGCTGGCAGTTGAAGGGCGTTGGGTTTTTTCATATATCGGAAAGATTATGAACAGGTATTGCAGATATGCGTATCGCAAAATGCCGAAGGACACCATAAAGTAAATATCTACGGAAAGAAAACACTGTGCTGACAGGGCTTTCGGAAAGTTCAAATACTCCCTTGACATTTTATTGTAATATAATAATATAACTTAATGTTAAACTTAACAAAGGGGTAATAATGAAAGTGATAGTTATTGAAGACAAATGCATCGGGTGCGGTGTCTGTGTAAACAGCTGCCCTGAGGTCTTTGAAATGGATGAAGATACCAATAAGGCAATTATTCTTGAAGATGCAGACTTTGATTCATGTGATCTTGATGAAGCAATTGACAATTGTCCGACAGATGCAATTGAAGAGGTTGACTAAATTACTTTCTGCAATCATTGTGAGGAAGCCCGGTTTTACCGGGCTTCTTCTATTATGGATAATACCCCTCATCATATACCCCTCTATTAGAGAACAGATAAATACCAATTATCAGTTTGACAATATCAGTTTTTTCTATCACAAGATAATCACCGACACCAATGATGTAGAACTGGGCAGAGTAACAGGCAAGGTGTATCATTCGCCGGATTCCACTGTATCCTATTTCAGGTCTGACAATCACATGTATAAAATGCTGTATAAAGGCAATACATTCACTGTTATAAAGGACATGGAGCAGATAGAAGAGAGCCGCTCTGATGTGCTGCCCTTTGAACTGGATATCATCTCCCTTGTCAATCCTCTGATCAGACTGTCCGGGGAAGAGGAGATACGCATTGATTCATCTGCCTCCCTTTACAGTATGCCGGGCAATGTCAATACTGATTCCATTGCCCTGTTTACAGACAGTGTGCTTCACATTGATTCTGTCCATTTCTACAGGGGCAACAGAATTATAGCCAAGAATTTATACAGGCGGTTCCGCGGTTATTTCCCTCTCAATGTGATATCTTATGATTATCAGAAGAATATCAAGGAAACAATCATTCACTACAATATTTTACTTGACAAAAATACAAGCTTTGAGTAATATCAATATCAAAGTTACAAAAGGAGGACAGATGAAGAAATTACTGGTCATTTTAACAATCATTGCTCTATTTTCAGCAATAGCCCTATCAGCAGTCACACTGAGTTTTACAAATCAATTATGCTGCTGCGGAGACACCTCTATCCTAACAGGACCGGCAACATACTCAGTTGATGTATCACCGTACAATACATCAGCAATAAAT
>JAXHVG010000313.1:0-15340 GCA_034189245.1 Caldifarciminota bacterium | reverse complement strand
ACAGAATTATCCGCAATCATTCTCCTTATTGCATCAATATCCCTGTAGAACGGCCTGTCTGCAGTAACCTGCTCTATATCCTTCATAATAACGGATTTTAGGGCTTCTATCGGGGGCGATGACAAGAGCGGTTCCCTCATCTTCACTGCATTGATGCCTGCAAGCAGTTCAATGCCCAGGACTGTCTCAACATTACCCAGTATTTCCATCAGATGCCTGCCGGAAATTGTGCCCATGGATACATGATCCTCCTGACCGGAGGATGTAGGTATGGAATCAACAGACGAAGGATGGGAGAGCACTTTATTCTCCGATACAAGGGATGCTGTTGTCACCTGAAGCATCATGAATCCGCTGTTGATGCCGGGTTCGTGAGCAAGAAAGGGTTCAAGGCCTGTTTTCCTGCTGTCCATGAGCAGATAGAGCCTTCTGTCTGATATATTGGCAAGTTCACTGAAAGCAATCTTCATTGTATCCAGAGGAATTGCAATTGTCTCACCGTGAAAATTACCGCCTGACACGACTTCCCCGCTGTCTGAAAACACAAGGGGATTGTCTGTTGATGAATTCATCTCTCTCTCAATAATATTAAATGCATAATCATAGGCATCTCTCACAGCTCCGTGCACCTGCGGCGAGCAGCGTATTGAATACGGATCCTGAACACGCCCGCATCCCTTGTGGGACTCATTGATACTGCTGCCTTTCAGTATTGCCCTTATATTGGCAGCTGAATCCTGCTGTCCAATCTGATTCCTTGACAATTGTATATTACCGGCAAACTGCTTTATTGAGCCGAGCAGCCCGTCAACAGATACTGCTGCCGCTATATCGGCTGTCTTGAGAATGCTCCTGCCTCTTATCATTGCATTTGCCCCGAGCGCTGTCATGAACTGTGTGCCATTGACAAGACAGAGTCCCTCTTTGGGAAGGGGGTCAATGGGTTCAATGGAATATCTGTCCAGAACCTCTAAAGCAGGTTTCCTTTTCCCATTCTCTATAAATTCACCTTCACCCATTGCAGCAAGTGCAATATGAGAGAGTGGTGCAAGGTCCCCGCTTGCCCCCACTGAACCCTTTGAGGGCACATAGGGGTATAATCCATTATTTACCATCTCTATGTATGTATTCAGTGTTTTGGGGGAAAGCCCGCTGTTGCCTCGTATCACTGTATTTATTCTGAGCAGCATGGCGCCCCTTACTGTTTCATAATCAAAGGGACTTCCTGTTCCGGCACTGTGAGACCTGATAATATTCTTCTGAAGCAGCTTGAGTCTATCCGGAGGTATGCTTACATCAACAAGTTTACCGAATCCAGTGGTGACACCATAGACCTTTTCATTACTCTCAACTATTGAATCTATAATCTGACGCGCCCTGTCAACATTATTCCTTGCACTGTCTGTTATTGATATCTTCTCATTGCCAAATACTATTTGCCTGTATTTATCAATAGTGAGATTATCACCACTTAGTTTTATCATTGTTTCTCCTTTTCTTGAATAAATATTATACAATCTAATAATAATTTTTCAATGGAAACATTACAATTGTTAATCCCAAAAAAAAATGTCACATATTGATGTAAAATAATCTCCTTTAACAGGAGGTTAAAAATGCAGGAAAAGGAGTTGAAATTGACAATGAAAGAACATCAAACACATGAACTAATAATAAAGGTAATGAACAAGGAAATAAATAAAGGGACGGTGGTTCAAAAAGTTCAAAATTCATCTAAACCTAATTATATGTTCATTTAAAGGGTTTTTGTTGAAAAGTGCATGAATCCAGCTTAAGTGCTTATATTTTATAACTTACAGTCAATTGCTCAGTTTTTTGAACTTTTTGAACCACCGTCCCTTTTTGAAAGAATATGGTGTATTGAAGATTTTGAATAATCAAGAGAACGTGAGATTTCGGCTTGTGTGAGTCCCTTTGAAAACAATTCAAAGATTATTGCATTTCTTGTCTTACTTTCTCTTGACCATTTGAGGTTTTTGAATTGATGCAGTATAATATTGTGTTTGCTCAGGACATTCTCTATTGCCTTGTTGATCTGTTCTTGTATATTGCGCCTATTACCGGAGAGACGGTTTATTCTGTCCGTTCTTTTGGATATTGTCTTGTATTCCCGGGCTGTGCCAATGTACTCATGTGTAAAATTATAGAGTTTCAGGGTGGTTTACTCCGGGAAACTCCATGATGAGTACATTAAACTCAAAAACGGAAAGAAAAGCTCTTCTCAAGAAGAATTCTTTATATTACTTGATTTTTTAGGTGATCTCTATATGATTTTAGGTGACATTTTTTTATCGGAATAACATGGAAACATTGCAATTCAAGAATGGTCCCATACGAAAACAATCATTCACTGTTGATTCAAAATTGTTTTATCACAACTCCTCATGAAGATTCACTGAAATTCTTTTCAACATCTGTCCCTCTATCCTTATTTTGTCAAAACAACCTCCAAATCCCAGGGACAGCCCTTGCATTTCATGCAATTTTAGTTCTGCTATTTATTAACTTACATTGGTCTTTATTATAAGTTATATTATTTAGTTACTTATAATTATTTATTTTTGTCAATTTGTTAAAATCGCAAGGGCTGTCCCTGGGAATTGGACAAAAAGTTATGTAATTGCATAAATAACAGGGTTTAGAGTATGTTTTCGCTGTTTCCCGATCTATGTTATAATTTTAATATTTCCGGCACTTGACAGTCTTCAATTCATTTATTTTTTATCTCTATTTACCAACTCTTTTGGAGAAGAACCCTTATTTTTGTAAATTCTTGCAATTGTAAAGGGACGTCCCCGGGATTTGGACAGGATATTATGTAATTCAGAAAATATCGGGCTTTAGGATATGTATTTGCCTGTTTGTCTGTATATGAATTTATGTTTTTGATTTCTGTTTATCCGGCAGTCCCCTCTGCATGAATACTGTTAATGCTCCGATTAGCAGGAATATGATGCCTGTGAAGAGGAAGACATATCCTACACCTATATACTCTGCAATGAATCCTGCAGCAGGAGCCCACAGGGCGGCAATAATCACCTTCAGCTGACTCTCACCGGACAGTATTGTAGCCCTGTTCTCACTCCTCATATGATCACCCAGATATCCGATAATCAGCGGCCTTCTGATATTCTTGATAATGTGGAGTATGAGGAAACAGGCAATAAGAAGCAGGATTTTATCATTGAAAATTACAGTGGACATTGAAATAATTGTTATTGCTCCTATAATAAACAGTCCGTTTATCAAATTGGCAGTCCGGGTCAGTGACTGTAATCTATGGGCATTCCTTGATGAGAATGATGAAACAATATTGAATACACCGTAAAGAATGCCGAGAAGAATCATTGTATTGTCATCAGCTGACAAGTTCCCTATTATCATTACACTGCCTGCAATGACCATTGTCTGCAGTATGGGCTGAATATAATCCTTCAATATATCAAACACACCGTCAAAAACAGATGATGCTGTAATATGAATGCTCAGATACCTGTTCTCTGCAATCTCCCTGAATGATTCCCTGATCTGACCGAAAATTGACATTCTCAATAAAGCCCTGTTACCGGTTGCATTGAGATAACCGGGATATGAAAGTATCAGAAGGAAATCAATCACATAAGGCACAACAGTCACTAAAAATATCCATCTCAGTGCAGGTATATTAAGTACAAAGACAATTGATGCAAATGAAGAGAGTGCTGAACCTATAAGAGAGAAGGACCTTGTTCTTCCATAGACGGCTGTCTTGTACCTGGACCAATCCATTTTATCAAGATAGTCCATTATAATTGCCTTATGCGTCCCTGTTCTGAATGCATCACCTGTTCCGAGGAGTATCATGCCTATAATCAGCACAATAAGACGTGAACTTGCAAAGAAGAGTATGAATGAAGCAATATAGGCAATGAATGATATTATCATTGCTGTCTTTCTCCCGAAATTATCGGCAAATGCACCACTGGGAATCTCCAGTATATACACAGTGAGCTTCTTAACTGCAAATATTATGCCTATGTAGAATAGATTGTAATCATGTGAAAGCAGATATATGAAAAAATAGGGTTCAAAGAATTTGAGATTCTTGAAGAATCCGTAGTATGAGAACTTTCTTATCTGCCTGTCCCGGATAATGTCATTCATTTTAGTCTTCGTGATAGAATAATGCCTGTGATTGTTGCAACCAACATATAGATAACTCTGAGCATTCTCCCCGGTGCATTTTTCATATATCTATTGAACAGAACAGGTACAAGCTTTATGATGGCTTTTATAAGATTTTTCTTATCCCTTACATCCCTAAAACTTATTCCGGACAGATCATATGCAGGTTTTTCAAAGAGCAGCGGGATACGATTCTCCAGAGAAAATGCCTTCACTGCATTATAATAACCTATGCAGAAATCATAATGCCGCAGACGCCTGTCAAGAAAGCCCCCTGCATGTGCCAGAATGTCACCGGCCAGACCGGTATTGAAATACTGAGGTGATAGAACACTTATTTCAATAATATGTTTATTCCGGGTATCCGCGGCAGATTCAGCCATTGAGATTATCTTTTCTGCTGTCCCGGGGTCTCTCACATGCTCCTCCACATAGTTCTTCAAATCCTTAACAGTCAGTATCGAGCGGTTTATATCAACTGCTCTCTTGATATCCGTATATACTGTCTGATAATTGGCTGCTGCATTGGTATTCATCAGTACTGCGATATTGTCCTCAAGAGGCATGAATCCTCCCCTCCTGTTTGTCCTCTCTATCAGGGACAATGCGTCAAAGGGGTCAGGAATAACAATGTAGAGCGCTTCTATGCTTCTGCATGCTTTCAAAACGGATTTAACAGGCAGATTGTCGGTAATACCGCCGTCTATGAAATTGTATGATTTTTCATCCTCATTGTAATGACTGCTTGCAGGCGGTTCCAGTTCGGAGAGAACCCTTTTAATATTTACCGGTGTAAAAACAACAGGTATTGCAGCAGAGGCAAAGAGAAATGACTTTATCGTCTCTGTATCATACTGTTCCCATTTGCTGAAATCAACAGTAATGGAATCATGATGAATCTTTGCATTGTATATCTGGCTGCTGCTTACAGGCATAGGTGTAACATATCCTTCAAGATTGGTGAGTTCCACAGTGAGCTTGATATCTTTTTTCAGCACACTCGCGCATCTTCTCATTGAGCAGAAAGAGGGATTATTATGCCGGGTACATCCCGAAGAGAGATAATGATACGGACAAATCTCATCTGCTTCAAGCATTGAATCAAGGTCAGCTTTCAGCCTATCAGTTGTCAGTATGCTCTCATTGCTGGTAAAGGTCATGCGCCCTATATCAGCTTTGTCAACCCAGAGATTATACAGCTCATACGGACTCAGCCCCCTCCCGAGGGCAAATGCAAATGCAAAACCCGTTAATGCCCCTGCTGAACTCCCGCCTACAATATCAATATCTATAATCCCTGCCCTCACTGCCTGGAGGACTGCAGTCATTACACCTGCTTCATATGTTCCCAGTGAGACACCGCCGGAAAGGACAAATGCGGATTTTTTATTCATATATTATTATTTCAAATCCCAGTGAATCCTCATCCAGGAGATTTATTGACCCGGAACAGGATTTCATCAGTATATGGGCATTGATAAGAGTGGAATAGAATTCGGATGCATTGAATCCTGATTCCTCAAATATCCCATTTATAGTCATCTTGTCAAAATCATTTATATTCGTTCTTAAAATAATCTTTGCATATGAGAGACGTTCGTATTCCGTCTTTAGAGTGATAATATGCCTCTTTATCCTTGAATCTGTCTTTGACATTATGAATTTGAGAAGATTGTGAAATACTGATGCGAGTTTTGCATATTCAAAATGGAGATCAATATCATTTTCCATTAAATCATACTCCACATTGATGAATGAATTGAGAAATATATTGTCAATATAGAAGAAGACCTCCTGCTCAACAAATTGATTGAGCTGGAATACGGAGGGTTCATCCTTTGATTCAAGCTTTGTCTTATTCCTCAGTTTCTTCATATTGTTCATCAGCCTTCTTTCACTCTTCTCTGCAATTTCCACAGTATTCTCTGTATTGTAGAACACCTTCTTCAGGTCATCCCTCTTATCTTCAAGGCTCCCTGATGAGAAAAGGATTATCTCAAATTCGTTTAGTATGCTCTTCATATACTGGAATCCTGTTGTTACAACGGATATGAGATTGAATGAATTATGAGAGAAACCTTCAATGAATTTGATATACTCATTGAGACGCTCATAATCACTGAATTTGACAATATTATTCCTATTCTTCTCTTCCAGATAATTCTCATATGTGAATGATATCTTTCTAAGATTCTCATATCTGTCAGCAGCAAACATAAAAACAGTATGATTGTCATTTCTGAAAGTACCGGTGTCCTGTCTCCATACATAGTAATATTTCTTGCTGTTCCCCAGCAGCCGTACCTTCTTGAACACATTATCAGGACATTCAATGATGCGCTTGTAATTGCTCTTTACCCATTTCCCGGGATCTGTACCGTCCCTTTCAAGCATTCTGAGCAGATATGCATTGAGCATGAAAGAGCTGTCTGATCTCAGTACAGCGATTGCAATGTCCACATTATTAATGACATTGACCTCGGAGGTATCAAATTTGAAATAGAAAGGATGCATGTTTCTTATATCAAGTATTATTGCCGCAGGGAGGTAGAACTGGTATACATTCACAATAATATTGAAAATATAGAAATCAACCTTGAATAGCAGCAGAATATTGGAGATAAGGATTATGAACACGGCAATCATCAGATAAAATTTTTTCCTTATCAGTGTGAGTATCAGACTGAGAGACCAGAATCCTATTGTCAGCAACACATTATTCCTCACATAGAAAAGATTATTGAGCATAATCTCTGCCAATGTGCCGGGGACAAGTGTTCTATTGAATAAAATGAAACCCAGTATGAATGAGACAATAAGAACTGCAACCGGAATAGAGAGGAGAATGCCTATTCTTTTAACAGTACTGTGAACAATATAGAATACAAAGTACAGATTGAAGAAAATGTATGATATCAAAAATAAAAGAAGCCAGATCTCAGCTGTTTCAGCAAACATGTTCTGGGTGAAGAGCATGTAATTGATTATCAGTATGCCTGTTGTATATAGTATAATCTGGGCACTGATGCGGTTCTTCAGGTCCGGTATGCGGAAATTGATATATGATGCTGCAAAAAATGCGAATAATGAAGGGATTAATAATATATAATTAGTATATAACATCTACTTTACATACTGCTTCAAACCCTTAATAGCGTATTTCTTGAAATTCCTGGCTGTCTTTGCTATGATCTTCTTTCGTGCAGGATCCATCTTGAGATTGAGCAGATAATCATTTACAGCATCACAGAAGAGTATCATCACCATCTTTCCCCCGTCATATTCCACATTGACCCTCTTCCCCTTATACGGGATCTTTCCCCTCAGATCCCTGAACATGAGCTTGAAATCAAACTTCCTCTCTTCCTCTGAATATAATTTCAATCCTTCCAAAAGCAGTGCTGTCAGATTATACCATTCCTCACTGTCATAATTAAACAGATTCTCATCATCAGAAACCTCAACTATAGGCAGAAGATAATTCACCACTGCATCAATATCATAATCAAAGTTTGCGACTGCTCTGCTCATATCAATCCATCCGCCTTACAATAAGCTTTTCCAGGAATACGGTGTACATAATGAAAACAACTGCTATATACCACTGCCCCGGGTTTGAGATAAAGAACAGCACGCCCATAACCAGTGATAGAATGAACAGAAATAGGAATATCTTGTTCCCGAATGCTTTTGCCAGATCACTTATCTTATTATGAAATACTGCTGTATCAATTATCAGTAGAAAGAAATAAAACAGCACTATGAATATTATCTGCCACCAGAAATTGTTCATGCAGCCTCCTATATGACTATTGTTTCCTTAATTAATGCATTTTCACGTAATCTCTCAAATCCCAGTTGCTTCACTTCGGGTATTGTAATATATTTACCGTCAATGATCCTCTCTGAAACCGCAAGCCCCACTGCAGGCGCCTCCATTACTCCATGGCCGCTGAATCCTGTTGCCAGGAAAAGGTTTTCTATATCGGGATGATACCCAATTATTGCATTCTTGTCCTTTGTATTATGCGCATAGAGACCTCCCCACATGGATGCCTTTGACACAATTCTGCAATACTCCATTCCGGGTATGCGTGCTGACATGTAATAATTCATCTGTTCTTCATAGTAATGCGGGTCCGGGTCTGTATCAAATCCGAATGCCTGATCATTGTCTGCCCTTCCTGCCAGTATATTGCCTGCTTCAGGCCTGAAATATACGCCATTGTCTATAATTGTCATCGGTATGTGCTCAAAACCCTCTATCCCGGGCATTTTGACAGTAAAGAGCTGTCTCTTCCACGGAAGGACAGGCAGATGATAATCATCTTCATCAGTTGAATTTGCCAGTATCTCCGATGACCATGCCCCTGCTGCAAGTATGACTGTCGCGCAGGTGATAATCTCATCATTGATAAGCTTCACTCCTTCAACCTTATTATTGGAATCAATGAGTATTTTCTTTACTGCTGCATTGAGTTTAATATCTATATTCTCCCTGAATTTATCCTGAGTGTATTCAAAATAACCGGTTGCACAGGTTGTCGGATTGAATGCACCGCAGTCAGGACCGAATAATCCGCCTGCTATAGGCTTCATATTGAGGATCTCATTCTCCTCAGGATCAATGTGCTCTGTGCCGTGCTTGAACCCGGGCACGAGCTTTTCAATATCCTCCGGTTTAATGAGTTCTGTCCTTACATTGTTCTTATCCCATACCGGCTTGAAATCCACAATATCCTGCCAGTCATCCTCATAGTATGTGAATAGATATCCAATCTGCTCAAATCCAATATTGATTCCCAGTCTGTCCTTGAATTCCTTGAATGCATCTATGGAATGATTGGTCAGTTTTAGATTGACTTCTGTTGACCAGATATTTCTGAATCCGCCGGCTGAGAGTGATGTGGACTCCTGAGCCAGTTGATTGTTCTTTTCAAGCACTGTTACATGCCCGTTGAAACCCTTCTCAAAGAGATTGTATGCTATGGCACCTCCAATTATGCCGCCTCCGATTATTACAATATCAGACATCCTAGCTCCTTTTATTTTGCAGGTATTAATTCTCCTTTATATTATATTACTGTAAATTCGGAAAATTTCAAGCTTTATTTTAATGATTTACTGGATAATAACCCTAACACCGGGATGTGTTTCCCTGAAATACTCTATTGCCTGTTTGTCCATCAGCATCAGTGCTGTAGCATATGCGTCAGCATAAGCTCCACTCTGAGATATTACTGTTACTGATCTGCCGGGTGGTGCCGGTCTTCCGCTATTGGGATTTAATATATGAGAGTATTTCTTTCCGGCTATCTCATAGTATCTGTAGTAATCGCCTGATGTCATTACAGCGCCATTTGATAATGCAATTGTCTTGAATATGCCATTGCCTGTTGAGCTCCGTATGCCTACTGTGAATTCATCTGATTTATCCGTATTGTGAACAACAATATCACCGGCCATATCCAGAATGAATTTATTCACACCCATTCTTACAATGCATCTGCTCAGCACATCTGCTATATAACCCTTGGCAATACCGCCGAGGTCTATTTCCAGTGCACTGTTACTCCTTAGAGCATATCCCGCACTGTCAATGATAATCCGATGAGCTGCCAGTGAGGAATAGAAGAACAGTGAATCCTCCAGCGGTTCAACCTGCTCTATTTCACACCTCTCATAATATGATATAAGGGACTGTATGCCTATGTCAAAGAGACCATCTGTCTCAGAGTGTACTGCATTTGACACTTCAAGTATCTCCCTGAAGTAATCATTCATTTCAATGGGTCTGCCGGAAGTATTGAATCTGTAAACAGGTGAATCAGGGGAATATTTTGTGAAGAGTGAATCAAGATATCTCAGAGTATCCTCAAGCACGGGATATATCGTGTCTGCCCGGCTCTGAGGACAGTACAGTGTGATATTGACGGGAATACCCCCCATTGCCAAAAAAGTGGAGTCACTCCGGGGAGCGACTCCGCAATTTATAAGAAACAGTAACAGTAATGCTGTCAAAATTCTCATAATCTATTATATCTTGACAAGTCCCGTGAAACCGAAGAATGCCATTGAGAGCAATCCTGCTGTAATCAGTGCAATGGATGCATCCTTGAATGGTTTGGGGATTGAGGAGAATTCAAATCTCTCCCTTATGCCTGCAAATATGAATATTGCTATCATATATCCAATACCTGATGCAACTGCAAAAATCAATGCCTGAAGTAAATTCAGATCCTTCTGTATTGTCAGGAGTGCAACACCCAGTATTGCGCAGTTGGTTGTAATAAGCGGCAGATATATGCCCAGTGCATCAAAGAGAGCCGGTGCGATTTTCTTCATTACAATTTCAACCATCTGCACGAGTGATGCGATTACCAGTATAAAGACAATTGTCTGCAGATATTCCAGATTGAATGTGACCAGAACTGTTTTCTGTACAATAAAGGAAATCAGTGTGGCGAATGTCATAACAAAAATCACAGCGAATCCCATGCCGACTGCTGTTTCCTGTTTCTTTGACACTCCCATATAGGGGCATATGCCGAGAAACCTCATGAGCACTATATTTGATATGAGCATCGCATCAATTGCAATAATAATTAAATTACCCATAATTCAACCTACTCTTTATTTGACTGTTTTGTGTTTTTCATTGCCTTTAGCGCTTTCTTCCTCGCCTTTTCCCTCTGTTCCCTGCCGATATTGATCCTGTTCATGCCTGCAAGCATGAAGCCGAGTGTTATGAATGCTCCCGGCGGCAGTATTGCCACAATAACAGGCTGATATGACTGCGGGAACAATGTGAGTCCCATTATCGTGCCATTACCCAGTATCTCGCGGATGGCAGCAAGTACAACGATAGCCAGTATGAAGCCCACGCCCATACCGAGTGCATCCACAATAGAATCAAGCAGGGAGTTCTTGGATGCAAATGCCTCTGCCCTGCCCAGCACAATACAGTTGACGACAATGAGAGGTATGAATAACCCCAGGCTCTTATGCAGTTCAAAGAAGAAACCGTACAGCACAAGATCCACTATTGTTACAAATGTTGCAATAACAACAATAAAAACAGGGATGCGCATCTTCTTGGGTACGAATCCCCTTATCAGGGAAATGACAATGTTTGAGCCCAGCAGAACAAATGTTGTGGATATTCCCATACCGAGGGCATCTATAACTGTGGTGGAAACAGCAAGTACCGGACAGAATCCCAGAAGCAGTATCAGTACCGGATTATTATTCCATATACCCTTTAAAAAATTATTCTTCAATGACATCTTCCACCTCCGCTTCTATTGAATCCTCGCTCATTTCACTGTCATGATTTTCAAAAGGCATGTACTCGCGGACAATTTTCAAACCAGTGTCAATTGCCCGGCAGACTGCTCTTGATGTGATTGTTGCCGATGTGATTGCATCAATATCTCCACCGTCTTTCCTGACAGAGATATCGGCATCTGTATCAGACAGACCGATAAACTGGCTCTTGAACTCATCCGTATCCATCTTGGATCCCAAGCCGGGTGTTTCCTTGTGTGAGAGCACATAGAGTCCTGTTACCGTATAATCACTGTCCATGCCTATCATGATATTTACTGTACCCCCGTATCCCTCATCGGAATAAGAAGCAATTGATCTGCCTATCACATTATTTTGATTGTCAATAACCGTATAAATGACAAATTGATTGTCATTACTGTCAGTTACTGTGTCTGTCTTCATTGTCATCCCATCCTCATATCCGGAGATAACAGCCCTGACAGCCTTGATCTTCTCTTCCGCCTTTGCCTTTTCAATGGGCTCTTTTGTAACAGAATAGACAACAGCCAGAACAGATGCTGCCACTATGCAGACGAGAACCAGTTTGATAACCTGAATAATATTTTCTTTCATAATATTACCCGCCGAATTTTCTTGTGTTTGTGTATTTATCTATAGTCGGTGTCAATGCATTCATTATGAGAATCGCAAAAGACACGCCCTCGGGATATGCTCCGAATAGTCTTATAAGTGCAGTGATCAGCCCGCATCCCCCGGCAAATATCATCTTCCCTGTTACTGTGAGGGGTGTCGTGACATAATCCGTTGCCATGAAGAATGCCCCCAGGAAGAGACCGCCTGTCACCATGAAGAAGAATGGGCTTGCATACATCTCCGGATTAATAAGATGGAATATACCGGTGAATATAAACACTGTTGCTATATAGATTATGGGGATTACCGGTGATATTATCTTTCTTGCCATCAGCAGCAGTCCTCCTGCAAGTATTGCCAGTTCAGATATCTCACCTATGGATCCTCCCCCTACCGGGAGACCATTCACTGTAACAGGCAGACCTATGAACAGGCGCCATAGATTCATATTGCTTACAGCTGCTGCACCCTCTGTTGAAAACATGCCCAATGGTGTTGCTGCAGATACAACATCTGCAGAGAGACCCACTGTCCATGTTGTCATTATTGTCGGGAAAGACAGAAGCAGGAATACTCTTGCGACAAGTGCGGGATTGAAGGGGTTATTGCCCAGACCGCCGTAAACATGCTTGCCCAGGAGCATTGCGATGAAACCGCCTGCAGCACACAGCCACCAGGGAGATGTTGAGGGGAGATTGAGTGCAAGCAGCAGACCTGTCACTATTGCACTGCCGTCAAATGCAGTGTCCCACAGATTCTTCTTGCCCCTTATCTTCAAAAAGATTATTTCAAATATCTCCGTGAAAATAATTGTCAGCAGTATTACGGATACAGCTCTGAATTTATAGAGGTATATTGACCATAATGCAGTAGGCAGAAGTGCAATGATCACTGCCCACATTATGGATTTTGTGGATTCCTTTGTCCGTAAGAATGGTGCTGCCCTGACTATGAATTTATTTTCAGTCATTTTTCTTACTCCGTTTTAAGTATTTAGTATATTTACCCTTGCCTTTTATAATACTTGCGGCAAGGTCTCTGTTGACCGGACAGATATATGTACAGGAACCGCATTCAATACAGTCCAGCACATCATCCATGTCTTCGTATCTTCTCTTCTTGGACACATCCATGAGATATGTCGGATTGAGTCCCATGGGGCATACATCAAGACACTTTGAACATCTTATACAGTCATCTTCATCCTCTTCCTGCACCTCCATTTCAGTGAGGAAGAGTAATCCAGATGTTGTCTTTGTCACAGGGAGTTCCAGATTATCAAATGCCTTGCCCATCATGGGTCCGCCGTTTATTGCATACACAGCATCCTCTGTGAGACCGCGGCAGAAATCAATCACATCACTGACTGTTGTGCCTATTGATACGAGAAGATTCTTGGGTTCAACAATACCCATTCCCGAAACAGTCACTACTCTCTCGGTGAGCGGCTTGTTGAACTTGACAGCATCATAAATAGCCATGCATGTTCCTACATTATGCACAATGACTCCGACCTCAAAGGGCAGTTTTCTGATGGGCACAGTGCGCCTTGTCAATGCATAGATAAGCTGTTTCTCTGCTCCCTGGGGATATTTGGTCTTTACGGCCGCTATCTCAATCCTGGAATCGGTATTGAGAGATCTGAGTTTTTCAACAGCATCCATCTTATTTGCCTCAATGCCTATGATGCCCCGTTTCATGCCGGCAGCGTCAAGTATATAAGAAACACTTGCCAGCAATTTGTCACTCTGTTCAATCATAATCCTGTAATCAGCATTGAGATACGGTTCACACTCAGCACCATTGACAATAAAAGTGTCGCAGGGCTTCTCTTCCGGAGGATTGAGCTTGCAGTATGCCGGGAAGCCGGCTCCGCCCATTCCTATGATTCCCGCTTCCTCAATGATCTTGAGGAACTCATTGAAATCACCTGTAAGCTCCCTTTCCTTTTCACTGCCTTCAAGCAGATTCATCTGCTTGTCATTCTTCACTGTTATGACACTTCCCTTCACCTTACCGGGGAATGTTACAGTGTCTATGCTGATTACCTCTCCAGACACCGGGGAATGGACAACACTGGTGAGCCCTCCTTCGCCCTTTGCAACTACCTGATTTCTCAAAACCGTGTCTTCTGTCTCAACAACCGGTTTGCACGGTGCTCCTATATGCTGATTGACCGGTATGCGGACCGTATCAGGCAGAGGCATTCTCTCTATTGCCTTATCCTTGGTCATATCCTTTTTGTCAGGGGGATGTATCCCTCCTTTCTTGAATCCTTTTAATCCAGCCATATCAATCCTCACTCTTTTTTGATTCCATGATTTCCTTCATCTTGTCCGAAACCTCCTGCTTGCCGACAGGACATACCAGAGAGGGGTCTCCGCCTCTCTTAACATACTCCTCGGCAAATTGCTGACAACCGGGATACCCGCATGCCCCGCAATTGGCTCCGGGCAGCACATCCTCTATTTTCTCAACAAGCGGGCCCTTCTTTATTTCAAAGAATTTAAGAATAATTGAAATAAGAATGCCCAGAAGTAATGCCAGTGAACCGAGGACTGCAACAGCCATTAGAATTTCTCTTATCATTTTATTACCCTCGTGATTTTATGTTTGAAGTTTTTACCGTATTTTCTGTCAATGCTGTAGATAACAGTGAATGCTGCAATGCCCCCGGCAATACCCGTTAATGCGGAATACAATTCACTGCCGCTAATCCAGTACCCTGCTGCAGCACCTATGATGAGGAGCAGAACAGGGAAAAAGTAGAGGAGCATGCTGAGCAGGACAATCCTTGAGGGTGACGCTGCTATCTCAACACTGTCTCCGAGGTTCAGACCGAATTCTTCATAATTGTAAACTGTAACCGTCTGCTTGTCCCCTGTATCAACCAGTCTGCAATGGCCCTCATGCTGACAACCGCTGCATGCTTCAAGAGATATCTCCACAGCTATTCTTAAACCATCAATATCTTTAACTTTTCCTATTACACTTGACATAGAAATCATATTACTGATTAAGAAATATCTGTCAACATGAATTTCTCATTTCATTTCAATTATTATGTACGTCTTTCCTCATAAGAAAAAGTCACTGAATATAACTATTATGTATGAGTCCGCTTTAAAAACTCTTTTTTCTGATTCCTCATCTTATCTGTATCGGGACGATGAACCCGCCGAAATTTGTAATAGAGTACTATTTGTTAATAATTTCTGATATTTTAATATCA
>JAXHVG010000312.1:0-5446 GCA_034189245.1 Caldifarciminota bacterium | reverse complement strand
TGTCTCCCTGCCTATTCCTTTTACTGATAATAATTGCTCCCTTAACTCTTCTGTATCCGTATTTTCTGAATAGTGTTCAGTAAAGAACTGGGCTGTATTGATTAGATACCGGGATTTCTGATTGTAAAAACCGGCGGGCTTTATATACTGCTTCAGATGGTCATCCGGGGTGACTGCAATTGATTCAAGAGCGCAGAGATCCGCCCCCTTGAGATTGGTGATTGCCTTCTCAACATTCGCCCAGTTGGTATTCTGGGTCAAAACAGCACCGATTATAACTTCATCTGAAGAATCTGCAGGCCACCATTCCTGTCTGCCGAAATTATTCAAGAGAAGGCTGTATATCTTATTGATTTGAAACAATACTATACTTCAAGCTCAACTATCTCGGCATGCACTCCGTCAATTTTGTTAAGTTCATTGTGCATCTTCTTCTTCTTATCATCCTCACCAAGCACTTCAAGAATAATCAGACCGCTCTCGGAGCATTGGTTCTTTACACCTTCATGCAGCCCCAGACGTGTCTTGATATAGCATCCGTGTTTTGTAAGATGTTTCTGCACTTCATTTGCTGTTTCCGTTCTGTTTGAAACCAGTACCAGAATTACCGTCTTTTTCATAGATACTCCTTCTTTTTTTTATAGAATTAATGATAATGCCTCCGACTATCAGTGTCAATCCCAAAATGGAATACATTCTAATCGTCTCGCCCACAATGAGATGAATGAAGAATAGTGATATGAATGGTATAATATATGTAACAACAATTATCCTGCTCTTCACTTTGAACTGCTGCAGTATTGTCAGCCACATCAGGAATGTTATCCCCATTTCAAAGAGTCCGATATAGGCACATCCGGCAATAATACCGGGTGAAGGCAATGACATATTGCCTGTTATTAATGCCTGAACTGTAACATAAAGGGAACCGAATAGAAAAAAGAAAAAGAGTTTGACTGAAGCAGGCATGCTGTCCTTTATGCTGATTATCCAGTAGCAAGCCCATATAATAGAACTGCCTGCCGCCAGAATATCACCTGTTAGATTGGTGAATCTGAAAGCGAAGGGATTGCCGTTTGTGAAAATGACCATTACACCGGAAAATGCAATAATAAGCCCGATAAAATTATATCTGGTCAGTTTTTCCTTGAGAAAGATACCCGTAAACAGGGTCAAAACAACAGGCCATGTATAATTAAGCGGCTGTGCCTCCTGGGCAGGGAGGAGAGAGTATGATTTGAAGAGTATATTGTAATACAAAAAAGGATTGATAAGCCCAATAAGTGCATATTTCATTAATATCTTGGGTCTAACTGTAAAAAGTGTACGGAGATTCTTCAAAAGAATATTTGCTGCAAAGAGACCGGCTGCAGAAAACACGGACGACCACATGAGCATCTCAATAAAATTGATCTCCCTCAGCACAAGCTTGAATACACTTGCAACAGTTGACCAGAATACTATGAGAAGAATAATAAGCAGATATTTCAATTGCCGTAACCTACTGTAACATGTTCTCTCAACTGCTCCATCTCTCTAATCAATTGCAGTGGATCGTATGACTGCCATCCCCTCTCTCGGGCTAGTGAGAGGAATTTGTTCAGAATATCCCTGTATCCGGGGAATGTATCCTCATTGAGTGCTGACTGATGGAATATGAATGTGAAACTCCCTCCGAATCTTTCAATCTCATCCAGCAGTTTCCCCGTATTGTCATCACCTTTGAGCATAGCAAATTTCAAGGCACTATCCATGCATATAACAGGGAGCTCATATACACCGGTGCCCGGAACAGCATATATGCCGGGCATGCCCCTCTTGAATCCGCATCTGTCTGTGAATCCCACGGATGAATCCAGTTTGATACCATGTGAGTGCATTTCCCTGTAATGATTGAGTTGCGGTTCATACAAATAATGGAATCTGGCAAAATCCGGGTTTTTGACATATTTTTTCAGACGGAGAATCTCTTTTCCCATTCTCCGGGGTTCAATACCGCTCTCATAGGAGAGATGTATGCCTCGTATATGCCTCTTGTCAATACTGTCTGACATACCGGGAATTTCTGACGGACTGTAGCGTCTGGCAAATCTGTCCCTTCTTACAGTCATGAAAAAGAATACTGCCCTGGACACATCAGCAATAATATCATTGACCTCGGATATATTGTCCCATACATTGCCTTTTCTGCTTATCTCAAGATAACCGCTCTTCCTGCCCAGAAGTGACATCAACCTGTGATAAACTGTCTTCATGGGGAATTTATAGTGATATCTGTCAATATCAAATGTCGGGATATATCCCGGTTTGTAGCCAACTGACAATTGAAGGGACTTATTGCTGTCAGCATATATTGCTTCCATGCATTCCCTGAATAATACTGTTAGTTCCGCTGCAAACGGACTGTTAATATTTATAGAATCAGCCTGTGGTTCCAGAAGACTGTTTCTCATCAGTTCAAAGATGTCAAAGGAAAGTATATACATTTCATTGGATTTATACACCAGTGGAATACCCTGTAATTGTTTAACAATCTTCAGACCCTCCCTTGCAGTGCAGCAGTTCTCCAGTCCTTCTGCAATTGACATCCCGGTCTTTCTTACAATGTATATTCCCCTCTTGTCCTCGGGCAAATGCTCACAGTAGATTATTTCAATATCATTATCTGCTGACAGTAATGAGTATCTCAATATATTGACAACAGTATCTTCAATGACCCTACTGTCTGTTTCGGTTCTGTTGATAATACTAATCATATAAAACGCTTGATCTTGAAATACTGCTTGAGCTGAGGGTTGAACAGTGCTTTGTATCTTGCAATACTCTGAGTATTGGCTCCCTGAAGATCCAGTGTGTAATCAGCATACATCTCCTCTCTCAGTAAATCCCTCAGTAATATTCCGGAGTTCCTTCCTCCTACAAAAAATTGATATACAAAACGGCACTGTCTGTCTATAAGAAGACCTATGACTGTTTTGCCTGTTGTATATATTCTCAGGAGGTCCTTTTGGAGAAGTTCAGAGCAGAACTCTCTGAATTCATCACTCTTAATAGGCGGATCTCCTCCATAGGCACTCTCAATAAGCGGATATACTCTGCCGGGGTCTGTCTCCATGGAATAGTCCTCCGATGCCTTGTTGCGTATGCGTCTGTCTATCTGCTGAAGATTATCCTGGGTAATGTCAAAATGATATGTATAAAATATCTCAAGCTTCACACCATGCCATTTGAAACCCCGTATGTCCTGTAAATAAGGATGCTGGGGTATTGAGAATATAAGAAAATTCTTCCTCAGATAATCACTGTATGTATTGAGCAGTCGGCACTGATAATCCATTCTTCTCTGAAGTGTGCCTCCTCTCTCTTTCATTGCTATATTGAAATACTGCGTGAAAGGCGGCTCTGTGAAATAACGGATGAATAATTTCCGTCTCCTTAAAACAGGGAAAACAGCAACAATATTCTCTTTGTATTCAATCCCGTACTGTTCAATATCCCGGATACTGCTCAATGCATCAAGATAGTGCCGGGAAATATATATATTTGCTCCCGCCATTTTTTTTATTTTCTGAGAATACGTATCCCGGTCAATCTTCACTATTTTCATTGACATAAATATAATCCTTCAATTGTGAATATTTTCCCTGCTTTATTCCGCTTACCTCCATGATATCCTCTTTCTTATGAAAAGAACCGGCACTGTCTCGGTGAGCAATTATTGCTTCAGCAAGAGCAGTCCCTATGCCCGGCAATGCAGTCAGTTCACTTTTGTCAGCATTATTGATATCTATACTCATTTTCTCTGAGATGACCTCTTCTGCAGCTGTTTGCGGCTTGAACACCTCTGCCTTGTATATATATATTGATAGAGCTGCGAGCATAATAATAATGGACAGATAGAGATATCCCTTTTCATTCATATGTACTTACAATCTCCATTATAAGATTGCCGATTATCCGGAGACTTCTCGGTGAACATTTGTCCGGTGTATCCTCTGTGGTATGCCAGTACTTGTATTGGAAATCAATAATGTCCACTGCATTGAATCCTGCATTGATAAGAGGCATGTGGTCATCCCTTACATAATAACCTACCTTATCATGGAATACATCGGGGTTTACAGAACTTCCTGTCTTGAACACCATATTGTTCAAATCAGGGCAATACAGTTGAGAAAAGCCCTCTTTGTATATGTCCAGGTCCCCGTCGCCTATCATGTCAATGAGAATAGTATATAATGGACTGTTTCCTCTGTAATGCTCCGCATAATACTTGGAGCCTATGAACCATTCCTGAGGATGGAAGGGCCTTCCGCCATCCTCACCGTCAAAAAAGACTATTTCAACCGTTTTATCAATATCCAGACCGGCAAGCAGTCTGGCTGTCTCCATAAGTACAGCAGTAGAGGAGGCACCATCATTGGCACCCGGGGTTGCTTTACCGGGTTCATCGGAAAACGGACGTGAATCATAATGTGAACACAACATGATCTTTATCTCATTACCCGGATTGAAAACAGCAATAATATTGACAAACTCAATTGCAGAATCAGAGTATGAGACCTTTTTCTTAAATTTCTG
The DNA here is from genome assembly GCA_034189245.1 of Caldifarciminota bacterium. Lineage (GTDB taxonomy): Bacteria > Hydrothermota > 32-111 > 32-111 > 32-111 > JAXHVG01. The sequence continues at coordinate 865 of JAXHVG010000312.1, read as the reverse complement.
AAAATATACTGTATCGGCATATTGCGTGAGAAATTCCGATATGTAATCCGCGCAATTATCCCTCGCCTCTGTACCGGGCACACGCGGACCAAAGCTGCACTGCTTTTCAAGATATTCCATTGCATTATCGCCATTGAACTGAGCAGTACATGAAACAGTATGCAGCAATATGCTAATCAGTAAAAACAGCTTGATATATTTCATCTGCCTCTTCCCTTAAATCTTCCAATGTACCATTATTCTCCACAACAATATCAGCTAACTCCATCTTCTCTTCTACAGGTATTTGATGATTATCCAGAAGTTTGAATAATTTCCTGTCAATACTGCTGATATTTGATAATCTCTTTAATCTGCTGCTGAAATCACCGTCAAATACAGTAATATTGGCATCAAATTGATGGTCTATACCCCACTCAAATACCAGTGCTGCATCCAGTATCACATCCTCATATTCCAGTACAGCTCTCATAATCCTGCCGGGAAGATGCCTGTACATCCACTGATTGTACTTGATAAAGATACTTTCATCCTCTATAAAAGAGTATTTCAGTTTCTCAATAATATTTCCATTATTTTCTAAACCCAAATGCTTCAATATCTCTTCACTATTTTCCATGAGTAATTCCCTGCCTATATCATCACCGCTCAATACATGCACCCTGCTTTTAGACAGCATTTCAGCAAATGTGCTTTTCCCTGAACCGATCGGACCGGTAACAGATATTTTCATAGTTTATCTCCTCAGTATATATCTGTTCATTATATAATCCAGATTCATACTGCCGGCAGTATATACCATTGCTTCTGAAAAAACGATAAAGAGGAGCCTTGTCAGCAAAGCAAAATATAGCGGTATATCAAA
>JAXHVG010000311.1:0-5230 GCA_034189245.1 Caldifarciminota bacterium | reverse complement strand
GAGAAAGACCTCAGGGAACTTATTATCAAGCATTCAATAGATACAGTTGTATTCTCCTATTCAGATGTACCGCATCAGTATGTTATGTCAAAGATGAGCGATGTTCAGGAAGCAGGCGCATCATTCATGCTCCTCGGCCCCAATGACACAATGGTGGAATCATCCAAACCGGTTATTTCCATTGTTGCAGTAAGGACAGGCTGCGGCAAATCACAGACAACAAGAAGAGTATCTGAAATACTCAAGGACAAGGGCTACAAGCTTGTTGCAATAAGACATCCGATGCCGTACGGTGACCTGATGAAGCAGAAGGTCCAGAGATTTGAGACAATAGAGGACCTGAAGAAGCATAATTGCACAATAGAGGAAATGGAAGAGTATGAACCCCATATTAACCGGGGCACAGTAGTATATGCCGGTGTTGATTATGAGGCAATTGTCAGGGAAGCTGAGAAAGAAGCTGATATAATACTGTGGGACGGCGGCAACAATGATTTCTCATTCTATAAATCCGACCTGACAATTACTGTAGCAGACCCGCACAGACCAGGTCATGAATTGACATACTATCCCGGTGCAGTAAACACACGTCTGGCAGATGTGATTGTAATGAATAAGGTTGACAGTGCAGATGCGGAGAACATTCAGACAGTAAGAGACAATATTCAGTGCGTCAATCCGGATGCAGTGCTCATTGAGGCAGCTTCACCTGTCAGTGTTGAAGACCCCTCGGTTATAAAGGGCAAAAGAGTGCTTGTTGTGGAAGACGGCCCAACATTGACACATGGCGAGATGCAGTATGGAGCAGGTGTTGTTGCAGCCAGGAGATTCGGCGCAAAAGAGATTATTGACCCGCATCCCTATGCAGTCGGAGAGATAAAGGCTACTTACGAGAAATACCCCAAAGCAGGCGCAGTACTGCCGGCAATGGGTTATTCGCCTCAGCAGATCAAGGATCTTGAAGAGACAATCAATGCTGCTGACTGTGACTCTGTTATTATTGCAACACCGATTGATCTGAGAAGACTTGTCAAAATAGACAAGCCGTCAGTGAGAGTAGGGTATGAACTGCAGGAAATAGGTAAACCGGATGTTGAAGATATTCTTGAAGATTTTATCAAAGAGAATAATCTTTAATTCAGTATGATGAAAAAGGCTGTTATTGCTCTTGGCGGTAATGCCCTTATTCAGGAGGGCCAGCAGGGCAATGTTCATGAACAGTTTGCAAATACGAGAATGTCCCTGGACGGAGTAATTGAATTACTCCGCAGGGACTATTCTGTTGTGATAACACATGGAAACGGCCCGCAGGCAGGTCATGAGATGATAAAAAATGAAGCTGCTTCAGGTCAGGCTCCCCCGCTTCCCCTGGGTGTCATTGTTGCCGAAACACAGGGTTTCATAGGTTATATGATTGCCCAGTCACTTGACAATAGATTAAAGCGCGAGGGTATAGAAAGAGATGTTTCAACAGTCATAACACAGGTACTTGTCAATAAGAATGACCCGTCCATTGACAATCCTTCCAAATTTGTCGGGAGATTCTATACTGAAAGTGAAATAGATACTCTCAAGGAAAAGGGATGGGATGTCAAAAAGGATGAGGGCAGGGGATACAGAAGGGTAGTCCCATCACCTGAACCGGTTGATATTATTGAGAGCAGAGCAGTTGAACAATTGCTTGAACAGGGTGATATTGTGATTGCTGCAGGAGGGGGCGGAATACCTGTTTTCAGAGACAGTGCAGGCAATCTGGAGGGAATGGATGCAGTTATTGACAAGGATAAGGCATCAGCCCTTCTTGCTTCAAATATCGGAGCGGATGCTTTCTTCATCTTGACAGCAGAGAAGTATGTATGTGTTAATTACAGGAAGGAGAATGAGAAAATAATTGAGAGAATGACTGTGGAAGAATGTCAGCAGTACTACAATGAAGGACAGTTCCCTGCAGGCTCAATGGGGCCGAAGATACTCTCTATGATGAATTTTGTCAATACAACAGGTAAACCGGGGCGTATCGGCTCAATAGATCTTGCCAGGGATGTGGTGGCAGGAAAGTCCGGAACAGAAATAGTAAAAAAACAGTAATTATCTAAAAGGGGAGTAAGATGAGCAGAACACTCCTACTTGTCAAACCGGATGCAACAGAGAGAAATCTGGGGGATGAAATACTGGATATTATAAGAGAGAATGGTTTCAGAATTATCAGGTCGCACAGAGAAAAGATGAACAGACACAAAGCTGAAAGATTCTATGCAGTTCACAGGGACAAGGATTTTTTCAATGCCCTCATTGATTATATGACAAGCGGCGAGACCCTTGGTGTGATACTTGAGAGTGACAATGCGGTTGAGAAATTGAGGGAACTGATAGGTGATACGGATCCCGGTGAAGCGGATCCGGATTCAATAAGGGGCAGATACGGACAGACACTGAGGCGTAATTCAGTGCATGGGTCTGACTGTAATCAATCAGCAAAACATGAAATAGAAGTATTCTTCAAGGAGTAGATATGAAGATATCAACAATAGGCTTTTACGGGATCAGGAATATCGGACCGGGACTTGTCCAGACACTTGCAGCGGGGGGCATACATTCTTTTGTGTATGAGAAGAATGATGATATTTATCATAATGCTGTTTCCCTCATAGAGAGTAATGTGGAGTATGAGATCGCACACTGGGGCATGACACGCAAGGACAAAAAGGTGATGATGTCAAGAATAGAGCATATAGATTCCTCAGATGAATTGTTCAAAAAGGATATTGATATACTGATAGAGAGTGTTGAAGAGAATATTGAGGTGAAAAAGCATACAATTGACAAGATAAAGGATAAGCTTAATCTCAATATACCTGTAATACTCACATCGCAGATCAACCGGCTTGAGGATATTCTGCCTGATGATTCCATTTCCGGCAGATGTGTCAATATACATCCCGTGCCTTCAGTGCCTGTCTATAAACTTATTGAAATGACAAGGCATAAGAATACATCCGATGTGACAATTGAGATCATAGAGGGTTTTATGGATAAACTGGATCTGGAGATCTTTGAGATACCCGATTGTGCAGGCGGCATAGGTCCGAGGATATTTGTCTCAACTGTACTTGAAGCATGCAGTGCCTTTGAGAAGGCAGGTGTTGATTTCAAATCTGCAGACGATATTATGAAAAAGGGTCTGAGAATGTACAAGGGACCCCTGACAATGGCGGACGAACTGGGGCTCCATACTGTGAAGATGTGGATTGACGAGATGTCCAAGTTTGACCCTGAGGCTTATAAGATGCCCGATATACTGACCAAGCTGATGGGCGGAGGATATACGGGAGTAGGTAAAGACAAAGGATTTTTAAAAGAGTAGGTTTATATGAAGATACTGGTATTCAATTCAGGCAGTTCATCCCTTAAATATCAAATCATTGATACCCGGGAGGACAAATGCCTCCTCAAGGGACTTGTAGAGAAGATAGGCATGCTGGATTCAGCAATCAAGCAGACAAGGCATGATGGTGATACTATTACTATCAATAAGGAAATAATTTCCCACACAAAGGCAATTGCCCAGATCCAGAAACTGATAGTTGACAAGAAGCATGGTGTGCTTATGAGTATTACTGAGATTGATGCAGTGGGCCACAGGGTTGTTCACGGGGGTGAGAAATACTCCAAGTCGGTTCTTATAGACGATGAGGTGATTGATGCTATTGAGAAGTACTCTGAGATCGCACCTCTTCACAATCCCTACAATCTCAAGGGTATAACAGCTGCACAGAAGGTCCTGCCGGATGTACCGCAGATTGCGGTTTTTGACACAGCTTTCCACCATACACTCCCCCCTGAGGCATATATTTTCCCCATACCCTATACATTCTATGAAAAACATAAAATCAGAAAATACGGATTTCACGGTACATCTCACTTCTTTGTTTCACAAAAAGCAGCAGAGATGCTCAAGAGGGATATCAATGATTTTAATGTGATAACCTGTCATCTGGGCAATGGTGCATCCATAACTGCTGTGAAGAACGGGAAATCCATTGATACAACACTCGGATTCTCAACTATAGCCGGAATTATGATGGGCACGCGCTCAGGTAATTTTGATCCTGATGTGATACTGAAGATCATGGACAAGGAGGATCTTACTATTGACCAGGCAGAATCCATGCTGACAAAACATTCGGGACTTCTGGGTGTATCAGGTATATCAAGTGATATGCGTGAAATCACAAAGGCAGCTGAAAATCACAATGAGAGGGCAATGCTCGCTATCAATATGTTCTGTTATAAAATAAAAAAGCAGATTGCCGCCTATGCAGGTGCACTGGGCAGTGTGGATGCCATTGTTTTCACGGCAGGCATTGGCGAGAATGTACAGCATGTCAGGGAGAAGTGCTGCAGGGGGCTGGAATTCATGGATGCGCATATTGACAAAGAGAAGAATGATGCATGCGCCTCCCAGCAGATGGATATATCCACAGACCAGTCCGGTGTGAGAATACTTGTTATACCGACCAATGAAGAACTTGTCATTGCAATGGATGTGGAAAAAATCGTCACCAACATGTAAAGCCCATATCCTGCAATTGGATTTACGATATTTCATATTCAGAAATTATGATAATCCTGATCTGCATATCAAGAGGTGAAGGCATTAATAGGGTAATGCGCACAGTCCATGTGATTTGTAATACCACTGAATTAAATGAATAATAAAGTGTTCTGGCTGAATCAGTCAACTCTTTTGGAGATGAAGCTCAATTGAGTGTTTGTATTCTCCGGACAGCTGAAGGCAGATGGCAGAAAATCGCACTTGGGGCGAAACCTAAATAAGATTCACAAATACTGTTTTCACTCAGCATTTATTCTTGAGTCCTGTGTCCTTCTCGTCCTTTCATTTTCTTTACGCAAAACGCATTACGCATTACGCATTACGCATTACGATTGGGCCGGCTATTCACATATACCAGCAACAAGCCACCAGCCACCAGCAAATAACCAGTCATTACGAGTTCTGCAATCCTGCTACGCATCCGCGAAGTAATCTCTGTGGCCGGCTATTCACATATACGAAGCGCACGAATACGCACGAAGCGCGCGAAACGCACGGGCTTCCTTTTTTTACCTTTTACCTTTTACCTTTTACCTTTTACCTTCTTCTTTATCGTATCACACGAGTCACACGAAACACACGTATCACACGGTCTTCCTTGAAACTTGAAACTTG
>JAXHVG010000310.1:0-6238 GCA_034189245.1 Caldifarciminota bacterium | reverse complement strand
GCTTCACTTTGTTCGCAATGACATTTATCAATAGATAACTCCTTTTCCCTTTAATCCTTTACATTCCTATGCGTTCTATTCGCTCTAAACGCACTCGTTCTCGTACTCACACGAGTCACACGTATCACACGATTCTTGGCAGACTATTCACTTTGACTATTGCTATCCACTATTGACCTATCTCACTATTATTGACTTGCCAAGAACATTATTATTGTTATCTAATATAAAGTAGATACCGGATTTGTCCGGTGTATATCTGGTTATCCCTTTCTTTGCTTCAATGTTCTTAATCACCCCGCCTGTTATATCTGTTATCTGATAGGTGTAGGTTTTATCTGTGTTGTTTTCTATCTGTATGGAGTTGAAAGTCAGGTCAATAGTGGATGGTTTATGGTCAATGGTCGGATAACTATTTATTCCACTGGGGCCGAAGGAGCCTGTGATTATTGTGTTATTGGTAAGGTATGAGTAGTGATGTCTGTCCTGTATGGTTATTGAATCGGGCTTTATTGTGTCTTCTACTATTACTGTAGGTAACAAAGAATCAGTTGTAAACCATATTGTCATTATTGTGTTATCTTCAAGATAGTTTATCTGTTTTATATTGCCTGTTCCATCATACCATGTATGATTATTGGAAAGCGGCAGTATGCTGTCAAGATTCACTGTTGATGTATCAGGAGGGTCTATGGGGTAATTGAAGTATAGTTTTACGCAGTCATCATAATCAATGCCTGTCTGCTCGTTTCTATTGTCATAGGCTACTGCACTGTCAAGCACTATCCGGGCTCCCACTCCTGCACTCAATTCTATTGTATCTATACTGCCATACCAGTCATTAGAATATACTATAAGTGTATCTGTTATGAATGTACTTGTATCTGAATATATATCAAATGTAATAGGCAGTGAATCATAGGCAGGTACTGAGCAGGGGTATGAGGGTTCATTGAGCGTAATGTTTCTTTGTTTGAGGAGTTTCAGTGAATCAATCACTACAGGGAGTTCATCAATGGCTCTTAAATACAATGAATCTGTTATATTAGTGCTTATAGGTTTATCACCCAAATCATAGGGATTATTGTAGTCCAATTTGGGAAGCGGTCTGCATTCAAATATAAATGTGGCTTCATCTCCTACATAGGTACCTGAGCCAGAGTATATTACTTCATCTATACCATTCTTATTGAAGTCATGACACCTGATATGGGATTGAGTAGTACTGAATTTGGGATTGGTCCATTCAAATATCTTGTAATAACTGTTATTACTACTTGCTTTCCACACCTCAAAGTGCCGTCCTCCGCATATTACAAATTCATAAGCACCATCTCCGTCTATATCTCCGTAATCAATGTCACCGCCAAAGATTGCATCATTATTATTTGCCACTTCTATCTCTGTTGCCCATATACTGTCTAAACTTCCATTACCATTATCATCCTCATATAAAAAGTAACCATAACGATGTGTCCCTCCGCCTATTGTTTTGGTGCTCTGAATCAGGAGTTCTTTTACAGAATCTCCGTCTGTGTCTTCTATTAAAAGTAAATTATCAGCTCTTTGATTAACTGTATCCTTGATAACAAATGAATCTGCTGAACTATCAAATGATTCAAATCTGTATACAGTGTTTATATCCATACTCATTGCTATATCTGATAATCCATTACTATCTATATCATCAACATCAAAACATCCTGAGTTTCGTAATGATTCCTTATATGTTTTCATGTAAAAAGTATCATTGCCTGCACATTCATAATAATAAAACCCTTTTGAGTAAGTGGTAGTACTGTATTCAGGAATGCCAAGTCCAATTATTCTATCTACTGAATCGGGCTTTAGTTTGTTTGTTATCATCATAGAATAAAAAGATGTAAATGTATCAGGGCTGCGCCAGATAATACTGTCAGGATAATCAAAAGAATCTGTCTGTTCCATCAGGTATAAAAATTGACTGTCAGGGTCACCGCCCAGTATCTCATATAAACCGTCACTGTCACAATCACCTATGCCCGCTGTCCACAGAAAACCTTTGTATTTATTTGTTTTTATCAATTCAAGATAGTAATCATATTTATATTCATAAAAATATAAATATGCAGAATCAGGGTCTTCTGATGACATAAAACTCCACATAATCAGTTCATCATTCCCGTCCCTGTCAAAATCATGGATAAGAGGACCAAACATTCTGTGACCATCTACAGTCCCATGTTCCAGTTCCTGCAGGAATACAAACTCTCTGGAATAGAGAGTCAGTATTGCAAGGATGATTGTGATTAGTATTATCAGTTTCTTCATAAATAAGTAAGCAGGGGCAAATGCCCCTGCTTGGGTTATTATTTAAGTATTATAAACTTCTCTTTATACACTTTACCTTCATACTCCATTACTGCAAAGAACACTCCGCTCTTTGATGCTTTGGGAGTATGGCTGTAATTACCTTTGTTTACACTTCCGCTTCTCACTGTTTCTATTACCCTGCCTGCTGCATCAAATATCCTGAAGTTGATATGTCCTGCTTTAGGAATGGAATATCTGAAGTCAATAGTTGATAGTTTATGGTTGATAGACAGGTCAAAGGTTGATGGTTGAGAGTTGATGGTCTGGGGTTTGAATGCGATTTGATTGTTATTTGCTGGCTGAGTATTTTCTGTTTCATATTCATACAGAGCAATTTCAGTTGTTCTGTTGGGATTACCCTTTTTTCTATCAACTGTAACTGTTATTACGTTATCATCTCTCATGTAAGAAGGTATTTCTATGTCTGTTTCTTTCACTTCATTGCCTCCGTATATTACTCCCATGACTTCTCCGTCTATCATTACTACCTGCGGTATATGCGGGTTCTTATCATCTGTTGTTAATCTTATCATATTTTCCATGTTATTGTCAATAACATGCATAGCATTTTTATTTTTCAACATCTGTCCCTTTCAACTCATTTTGTCAAAACAACCCTCTGTCCTTTATCGTTGTGCGTAAAGAGCGTAGAGTTTCAACATTTTGAACCCTGTGTTGAGGATGGGGAATTATTTTACCTCAAAATGTGACATTTTTTAATAGTAATTTCATGTGACATTTTTTTTTGGGAATAACAAGGAATAACGCCCCCCTTGACATTTGATTTTTATGGCCTATAATATTTAAATAAATAATATCGCGGGGTGGAGCAATGGTAGCTCATCGGGCTCATAACCCGAAGGCCGCAGGTTCAAATCCTGCCCCCGCTACCAATTCCCAGAATTCTCTCCAGATCATCAAGACGGATATCGCTGATTTTATATTTATCCGTTCTGCTGAGAGCTTCCCCGGATTTCTTATTATAGAACTGGTTATCTGTCAGCAATTTGACAATAATATCCTCAATACCCTTCTGGTCACCCTCATCTGCCAGCAGTTCACTGTCTTCAATGGATTCTGCAAGACCGCCTGATGAGAATCCTGCTGACGGTACACCGAATAATCCTGCCTCCTGCACAACAAGCCCGAAACCCTCAACAGCCCTATCTGTTGTAATGGACGGTACTGCAAGAACATCTATACTGCTGTAGAATCTGTCCCTCTGACTGTCATCTATATTACCAAGAATCTCTGCGTGTTCACCAAGTTCATTCCTGTCAATAATATCCTGCAGGTCCGTAAGGCCGGGGCCAGTGCCAGCTATCTGATATTTCACACTTTTGCCTGTAGCTGACTCTACCCTGCGCGATATTGATGCCATACACTCAAGAACTGCCCTGTAATTCTTATGTCTTACAATCCTGCCGATACTGCCTATTGTGAAATAATCCTTATGTTTCCTATCCATACTTGTATTGTATTGACCTGAATCAATGAGGGGATAGAAGATATCCGCATCAGTTTTTACAAGTGACGCGGTGAACCGGGATATGGCAATTGTTCTGTATGCATTCTTCAGAATAATATTATGCGACGGTCTCAGTTTATATCTGTTCTTCTCTATGAGTTCACTGCCGTAAATAAAATAGACTGAAGGAATGCCGCTGCTGACATAGGGCAGTATCCACCCAAGCGGGAATATTGTCATTACCATTATCATGTCAACATTATTGTTTTTCAGGTATTGGCGGATTATGGGCGGTATTTTGACAATACCCGCCTGTATGTATTCAGTATTGTCCCGGGACCTGCCCTCAATATTGAATACAAGTGTCTTTACATTATATCTTCTCTGCACTAATTTGAGGAGATTTGAGGATGCCTTGGCTATACCGCCCCTTGCAGGCGGAAAATCGGCAGTCAGTAGGAGTATGTTTTCCACTTTACCGGTCTTAATATTCTCTCCCACCGTATAAATTCCCATATCTTCCAGATGGGCTCGGATTTGTCAAAGGAGAAATAGTAAATCATTGGAGTGCCCAGTATATACTCCCTGTCCAGAGGTCCCCAGAAACGCGAGTCATCGGAATTGTCCCTATTGTCCCCCATCATGAAATAATGTTCTTCGGGCACAACAACAGGTCCGAAATTATCGCGGGCAGAAGCACTGATATATCTGTTATTGTAGAATTCACCGCTTTCCCAGAGTTTCTGATATTCCTCTCTGCTTATGTCATACGGATATATCTCCTGAAGTGACGGGAACTCTCTCTTGTCCCTGTGAATAGCAAACGGTTCATTGTACTTTCTGCCGTTTATATAGAGTGTCTTATGCTTAACCTCAATTGTGTCACCAGGCAGCCCCACGCATCTCTTAACAAATGGTCTCCCGTCAATGGGGAATTTGAAGACAATAATCTCTCCCCTCTTTGGATCCGAATATCTGATAATCTCCTCTGATGTAAAGGGTATATTGCTTGAATACTGCAATCTGTTGACGAAGACCAGATCATTGACAAGAAGTGTATTCTCCATGGAACCCGAGAATACCATATAGGACTGCATGAAGAATGATTTTATGAGGAATATGGCAACAAGGGCAAAGAGTATTGCCTCTGCCCAGTCAAATGCCTTTTGTTTTGCGGTTTTTGTCTTCTTATTCTTATTCATAATAATCCATTGAGCATATAGTTTACAATGATAGATGTAATTTGTCAAGCTAATATAATTAATTTTCATTTGACAGATTGTTTTTTATATGTAAAATATTTTAATATATATTAAGGAGGATTGATGCTGGACTTTTTCTCACGGGATCCGAAGAAAATTGTTGAAAAATGTCAGAAGCTGCGTCTTGAGGGTAAATATGACAAGGCAGAAGAGACATTAAAGAAGAATATCAAGAATAAGAAAGAGGATTATATTTTCCTTCTTGAACTGGCAAGGGTTCAGTTTGAGCAGAACAAACTCCCCGAATCAGTACTATCCGTAAAGAATGCCTATTTCATGAGAGCCGAAAAGATAGATGAGATAATCAATGTACTGGAGGATTTCCATTTCAAGGCATCTGATAAGATTGATACAGGTGCATTGCTCATTGAACTGTATATAAAGAAACGCGATGCTGAGAAGATACAGAAGATAATAGATACCTTTTCAAAGGATGAGAGTGAGAAACTCGTTGATAATTTCAAAACAAAAGTGGAGGCAATCAAGGAAGCAAGGAACTTTGATCAGTTCACAAAAAAGGACATTGAAATATTCCTCATGACGGGTATTATGCTGCTCAAGACAAATCAATATGAAGAAGCGAGGAATCTCTTTACAATTCCATTCAAGAAACAGCCCAGTGACAGGAATTTCATACTGGAGGAATACCTTGCTGCAACCAAGTTCAATTATTCAAATCCCGATCCCTATATTCACATAGGTGACTTCTATCTGCTGATGGATGACAAGGATAAGGCAATCACCTATTTCCAGAAAGCAATAAAGATCAATCCGGATAAGAAAGAAGAGATTGCAGCAAAACTGGATGATACAATCACCGATACACAGAGTATTTCAAAGGACTCAAAATTATCACTCGCTGATGTATATATTAATAAAGGTGATTACTCCAAGGCTGTCAGTATCATGAGAGAGATCATTGAAGAGGACCCTGCTGATGCAAAGAATATACTGAGGCGCGCCAGGGAAATTACGGAGAAGAACGACAGTATCATAGAAGCATATAAACTCATTACTGATATTACAATGATACAGAGGGATTATGAACAGACAGCAACAAATCTGACAAGAGTTTTTGATAAGGATAAATCCTCACTTGACTGGATACTGCAGAGAATAACCAAAATAAGAGAAAATGATTTTGACAACAATGACC
>JAXHVG010000031.1:0-3343 GCA_034189245.1 Caldifarciminota bacterium | reverse complement strand
AGATTATCAATTGACACCCATGTCCACAATCATTGAAGGGAGTTCATCAGAGCTCTTCTCCATTGCAAATATGATGCATGAGAGAGGGTTTCACCAGGACATTGAACGGGTCTATACCATTGTGAAGATTGATGACAGGAGAGACATGGAATTTACTGCTGCAGGCAAGGTCAGGTCTGTAATGACAAAACTGGATAAAGATGAATGAAATAAAGAAATTATACAGGAAATTCATCAAACACTGGACAAATTATGTCTTCCAGAGTTTAGCTGCAATGCTTATTGTAATGCTTATTATGGCTATTATGGATATGACTGAATTTGTTATCATATCATCCATAGGTGCAACAACATTCATTGTTTTTGCAATGCCACGGTATCATGTTGCAAAACCCCGCAATATCATAGGGGGACATATAACAGGTCTTGCTGCCGGCTTTATATTTACACTCCTGCCTATGCAGGGGGTTTTCTGGGAAATTGTGATACTGGGCGGAGCAGTGGGCTTGTCCATATTCCTTATGGTGATATTGGATACTGAGCATCCGCCTGCTTCCGGTACTGCACTGGGCATTGTACTGTACGGTTTTTCATTGAGAATATGCCTTGCAGTTATTGTGTCAGCTGTCATTCTGTCACTGATCCATCAGCTTCTCGGCAATAATATAAGGGATTTGACATAGGAGAAAGTATCAAGAAGAGAGAATTAGAGGCAATGCTCAATACATTAAAGAAAGAGTACAAGAAGTTCAAGATGCCCATAGTCACCAGGATGATTGAAAGGGATAAGACCCCTTATATGGTCCTTGTATCAACAATGATATCCCTCAGAACAAAGGATGAGGTCACTGAAGAGGCAGCAGAAAGATTATTTGAGAGAGCGGATAATCCCCGTGATATGCTCAAGCTGAGTAAAGAAGAGATAGAGGAATTGATATATCCTGCAGGGTTTTACAGGAATAAGGCAAAGGCCATTCTCAATACCTCACGCATACTGATAGACAGATACAATGGTCAAGTGCCCGATAATACAGATGATCTGCTCGGGCTGCCCGGTGTCGGGCGCAAGACAGCGAATCTGGTACTTGCATTGAGTTTTGAGAAAGATGCAATATGCGTGGACACACATGTGCATAGGATATCCAACCGTCTGGGACTTGTGGACACAAAGAATCCAGAAGAGACGGAATACGCACTGATGGAGGCACTGCCTAAAGAGTGGTGGCGCATATACAATGATATGCTTGTCACCTGGGGACAGAATATCTGCACACCTGTAAGTCCATTCTGTTCAAAGTGCAGTATTGAGAACTACTGCCCGAAAATCGGTGTTGAAAAGAGCAGATGATATTGTATGAAAGCATTTATTTCTGTATAATAATGATAATTAACAAGGAGGATTATGAAAATGTTTAATGGAATTTTTTGGGGAATTATACTTATACTGTTCGGCATACTCTTTCTGATAAAGAATTATGTCAATTTCCCCATACCTATCTTCAGAACACTGTTCGGCATCCTTCTGATTTACTGGGGCGTAAATGTACTGTTTGGAGGTTTTGCCTCAGGCGGCAGCAATACTGCTGTATTCAGCGAATCCAATGTTACTGCAAAAGCCAATATCAGGGAATACAATGCAATATTCGGTTCAGTCAATGCTGACCTGACAGATATTGCAATGATGGACATATCAGACAAGATTGAGGTTAATGCCATATTTGGGCAGAATATTGTCACACTGCCGGATAATGAGCATATCATTGTCAAATGCTCCGCTGCATTCGGCCAGGTCTCCACACCGGATAATTCCGTGTCATTTCTCGGGGACACGCATTATACAATAAATCCGGGCAGTGACAAGAAACCTGTTTATATTGAAGCCAATGCAGTCTTCGGAGAAGTGAAGATTAAGATCGTTCATATTGAAGAAGCAGAAACCGATACTGTATCGGAGGATTCATGAAAAAAATATTATTTATAATTATCACGCTTATTCTTTTGTCATCATGCGGTCTGGCTCCCAATTACAGTGAAGATGACATAGTCCGCATAAACGGCAGAATACTCAATCCTGACGGATCTCCATATTCAGAGAAAGAAATAGGGATGTGGATTATCTCTCTGGAGGGTCTATCCCTAAATAATTACTGGTATGCAGATCCCGATGACTGGGAAATAACAAATGAGAATGGTGAATTTGAGTTTGCGAGAAAGGGCAGTGCCTTTATTACAGGAAATTCAACAAATTATATTGTAATTGCAAATATTGATTCACTGGACGGACCCATAGTTTCAGCCGGTTTCTATCCATATGATCTGGAGAATGAGATACCGGAATTGACATTATGGAATGGAGATCTTAGTTCAGAACAGACAGGCGAGACAGTGCAGTTTTCCTGGGCCAGCGGAACAGTTGATGATAATATGCCCGATTTCTACACACTGTCAGTGAGAAAGTTTTATTATGATTTATGGCGCGATTCTGTTTCGGATAAGAGTTGTTCTGCTGAAGCTTATGTGTTTCAGGGATTTGACAATGGATGGAGAGTAGAGGCAGTATTTGCTCATAAGGATAAAAAACTGGATAAGTCTTATCATTATATCTCCGGTATTAAAAATGAGAGCTTTCAGTCAGATGCCCCCCAATTGCTTTCTGCAGGAAAGCCATGCTATATTGAAGGCAGGGGTGACAGTGTTTTTACCAAGATAACCAATCAGATATTCCATGAATGGGAATGGATGTTCAATGACATTATTAGATATTTTATTATTGATCTTGAGGATCAATGTTCCATTGAAGCACTGGCTGTTTACGGAATGAATGGATCCAATGATGACAAGTCAACAGGATTTGAGGTGTATGTATCCTCCGATACTCTTGACTGGGGAAATGCTGCAGGATCAACAGCTCAGTCTGAAGGTTACTTCCTGATTGAGAATCTCAATGCTGCAGGGAGGTATGTTAAATTGCAGATGAAAGAAGATTCAGATTATAATATTAATCTTGTCAAGGAGATTGCAGTTTTCGGCACTGAATAATGAATGAAATAATGGAAATACGCAAAGTTATTGAGGAAGATTTCACTCAGATAAGGGCAATCGCATCAAGGATGTGGGAAGGCAATGATTACCTTCCCGGTGTATTTGATGAGTGGCTGGCAGATGGCGGATTCTACGCATTGACTATTGACGACACTGTAGTGGGCGTGACTAAAATCACCCTTCTGCCCTGCAATGTGATATGGCTTGAAGGTCTCAGAATGGACCCTGATTATCAGGGCAGGGGTCTGGGCGAGAAACTGGCGCAATTTGCATTTGAAAAGGCAGTGGGGCTTGTTAATGC
>JAXHVG010000309.1:0-16224 GCA_034189245.1 Caldifarciminota bacterium | reverse complement strand
GTGTATGCAGGCACATAGGAGAAAAGCCCCTTGTCTCCTGCCTTCTTTATATCACCAATCCCATTGCCCGGGGACCTGAAGAAAGGCAGACTGCTTCTGAATTTATTGGTGAAGTAATTGATAATACCGCGGCCTAGATATGCATCATACAGTGTACTGTCCTGTCTCAAAGTTTTATTGAAGAAATCCGCTGATCTCTTGGAGTACCTCAAAGCACCGATATAATTCTCCTGCATTGCACTGAATGATGATAATTGAAACAATGCACTGGCTTTGAAGAAATTGTCATAGGCACTGTCACCACTGTATTCCAGTATTCTCTCTGCATATTCTATCAGTGAATCCTTCAATGTGTCTGTCTCAAAATCACTCATGTATGTGGAGTATATCCCGACCTTGAGATAATAACCTGCAGGCGAATCGGGATACTGAGCAATAATTGAAGCAGAGGCATCCAGTGCATATCCGTAATTGCCGCTGTAGAGTGAATCAAGTGTTTCATTGAAACTGCCGGTAAATGCCGGCGGTGAACCGGCGTATAGTACGATGAATATCAGAGTAAGCAGCAATAAATTCAATCTTTTCAAAATGGGTAATCCTTGTTAAATCTCTTCTTATAATATATCTTCATTCCCGCAACAGTGAGCAGATTGATAATGAGGAAATACGGGTATAGAATAGAGAGTATTAAAGTAAGAATGGGTGAAGAGTATTTGACACTGAATCCTGCCCAGTATTCATTGCTCTTAAAAGCAGCAATGAGGAACAGGGGCAGAGATAATCCTGTTGCTGCAGTCATTACAATGTCGCCATTGACAAGAGCAAAGCAGAGTCCTGCACTGATGAATACAAGAGCGAGTATTGTTGAAATTCTGTATCCGAAGAACACACCTGTTGTCCTGGCTCCTGTCTCTTTGTCACCCTTATAATCCATCAGTGTTGTATTGATGAATACAGCACCCATTGAGAACATAAAGGGCATTATCTCAATGATATCACTGAGATGAAAGACACGTCCTGTTGATTGATATCCTATTATCACTGCAATTAGACCATAACCTGCCATATTGTCCAGCATATCAAGTACAGGCCGTCTCTTCAATGCGAATGGCTTCACGGAATATATATAACCCAGAATAAATGACAGTATGAAAAGCATCTTTGTGGATAGACGCACATCCGGCATGAGGAAAATACCTGCAATAGCTGTGACTGACAGTGCAATCTCAAATATCACTGCTGAACGGGGGGAAATATAATTCTCTGACAGGAGAAAGAGTTTTCTGTTTATTCTGTCTGTCTCCCTGTCAGCTATCTGATTGATAATATACACACTGCCCATAAGCAGAGAGTAGAGGAACATAATGACAAGTATCCTGCTTATACTGCTGAAATTGAAAAGAATAGAACTGCCTGAAAGGCGCATTGCAGTATAGACCCCGCCCATGAAGAATGACCATACAGCTATCATTATGGATGGTCTCATCAGGAAGATAAAATCACTGAAAAACACTTTCTTCTTCATATTGTTCTTGAAAACCTCGCAAACCAGTTAATGATTCTGCCCTTTGCCTCTTCATGCCCGTAGCAGAAAAGGGGTCCTCTGTTCAT
Source organism: Caldifarciminota bacterium (assembly GCA_034189245.1). Taxonomy (GTDB): domain Bacteria; phylum Hydrothermota; class 32-111; order 32-111; family 32-111; genus JAXHVG01. The sequence continues at coordinate 14,613 of JAXHVG010000309.1, read as the reverse complement.
TATAATCTTCAGATCAATCACACTGTCTATAATATACATTGTATTGCGGCCAATTGCAAACCTGTCAAAAACAGCATTGTTCTCATTGTATGAAGTGAATGCTGCACTGTAGCCCACTTTTTTCACTGCATGCTTCACCCTTTCATTATACAGCCCGTATGGATATATGAAATAGTCAATGCTCCTGCCTGTCAAATCCTCAAGTATTTTCCTGGAATCAGTCAACTCACGCATCAATTCCCCTGACGGCAGTTTCCTCAGATCAGGATGTGTTATTGAATGTGATACAATGTCAAAACCCGCTTCACTCAGTTCCAGTATCTGTTTCCTGTTCATATGCCTGAAAGACCCGGGGCCCCTGTCCCAGTGATTCTTCCTGCCTATAAAACCCGCAACAGGGCATATAACCCCTTTGAGTCCGCGGTCCTGCATAATGGGGAATGCCTTTTCATACACATCCTCATAGGCATCATCAAAGAATACTGCCATCTCTTTATCTTTTCTCTCTTCAATCAATCTGTCAAGACTCACAGTTGAATAATCATGACCTGCAATATAATTCATGTATGATTTGAACTGCCCGACTGTGCAGAATGTTCCGCCCAGTTCGGGCTTATTGGATATCTTGTGAAAACTGATGATTTTGGGTGTATCTTCGGGAATACCATTGAAACGGAAATACCACATTATCCAGCCGCCCAGATAGAATGCTGGCAAAAGGAGGATGAGGTATATTGAATTATCCATTTGAAATAATACCCCTCATAAGATTATTCTTTCTATTCCCCATTATCTCCCTGTAATAATCAAGCACCTCCTGAGTCACATTCTCCCAGGAGTATCTCTGGACATGTTTCAGGCCATTTGAAATGAGGTCCTTCCTCAATTGCTCATTCTCAATAAGTTCATTGATGCCCTCTGCAAGTTCAACAGGATCCTCCGGTTTGACAAAGAATGCATTGTATCTGTGCTTGGCAACCTGCCTGTATCCCCTTATCCTGCTTGCTACAATCGGTGTGCCTGATGCCATGGATTCAAGCAGCACTATGCCGAAACTCTCACCTCCTGTTGCAGGGGAAATGAATATATCAGCAGTTCTATAGTACAGTGGGAGCAGATCATAATCCACATAATCCTGAAACTCAATATAATCCCTGGACTCCTCGGATATGGAGAGCTTGTAGTATCTCTTCAAGAACCCCTTGCCTACGACAATGAGCCGTACATTCCTGTGTTTTTTGATCACATAGTCCATTGCCTTGTAGAGATACTTAATGCCCTTGCGCGGGTCATGTCTCCCGACAAAGAGGAGATTTATCTTATTATCATTGAATTTTTCCAGTATCCTGTTTTTATGACTGAAACGCTCAACATCAACACCATTGGGAATAATACGGTAATTAGCAGGGAAATATTTTTCAATAGACCGTTCTGCCTCTTTGGAAACTGCAATAGGACCGTGAATTTTCCTGAATAATTTGGATAATGGTGACTGAAGTGCTGAATAACCTACTGAATGATTATGCGCTGCATGGAATGTTACAATATTAGTACCCCTTGAGAGATACAGTGTGAGTATGGGAAGTGTCGGAGCAAGTGAACCGTGTATGTGAACAATATCATACTGTTCTTTCTCAAGGAGTGATTTAATCTGACCGAACATATTCACACCCATTGTTATCTGGGAGAATGATTTATTGGCAGGAACACTGATTGAATGGCCGAATCTTTTCACATCATCGGAAACATGCGACTTATTGGTGAATGATTTGCCTGTCAGTATGTGCACACAATGCCCCTTTCTCTTCATTACAAGATAGAGATTATGTATATGCTCGGGTATGCCGCCGGGCAGCGGATAGTACATATCTGAAACAAGCAGTATTTTTAATTTCTTCTTGTCCGGATTTATGTCCTCGGGCCTGTAAGTCATCTGTCCTCCCAGTTCATATCATAAGCAAACCACTCATTGGGTGCTGTTTTTATATGTTCTATGAACTTTTCTATTGTTCTTTGTGCATCTACTCTCATATTATCCGTTTTAGGAATATTTTCAATATAGCATTTGTATCTGTATTTCTTATCATGATATCTGTACATTGTTCCCAGATAGAGAGGAAGAGAGTACCGCTTGGCAAAATAATAGGGGCCCTTCGGTACCCTTGCAGTATATGAATTGAAATCAACATCCACACCGCTCCTGCTTATATCCCTGTCAGCAAGCAGTACCCCGGAATAACCGTTCTTCAAATAATGGTCAATCTTGAATGGAGTTGTTTTGTCCTCCAGTTTGAGCACTATCATATTCTCCGCAGACCGCATATTACTGTAGAACTGATACATTCTCTCACCGGGACCCTCTGATTCTGCAACTGTTATCATTTTTTTCCCGAGATATGTTATATATAATCCTGCAAGCTCCCAATTACCGAAATGACCTGTCACAATCATCATGTGTTTGTCAATAAGTGAAATGGGGTATTTATTCAGTGTGATCCTGCTGAGATACGCTCTCTTTGTATAGTAGAATCTGAGAAAATCAAAGAGATTGACTGTCATATTGACAAAAGTCATTTTCACAGGCGTCTCTATGCCTGCTCTTCTGAGATTCTCCCTGATTGTCTTAACCCTCCAGTTGCGGGAATAGTATATTGCAGACCCTGCAATATATGCAATTGTATCTGTTACTGAAAATGACAGTTGGGGAATCAGTACAGTCATAATTCTTACAAAAAGGTAATTAATCATCACTCTTCCCGTTTATACCGGTGTGACCGAACCCTCCGCTGCTCCGCTCTGTCTCCTCAAGGTCTGATTCAATGAACCGGGCTTTTACTACTGGTGCAAATACCATCTGCGCTATCCTGTCATCCTTCTTCACAGTAAAGGGGCTGTCAGACAGATTGTGCATAATAATCCCTATCTCACCCCTGTAATCACTGTCAATTGTCCCGGGTGAATTAAGTATTGTTATCTGTTTCTTCAGTGCAAGACCGCTTCTGGGTCTTATCTGGCATTCATATCCGGCAGGCACTGAAATGAATATACCTGTTTTTATAAGTGCTGTCTCACCGGACTGTATCACCCTCTCTTCAGAGGAGAATATATCGGCTCCTGCAGACCCCTCAGTCATATAAACAGGTTCCCTGCCGTTTTCAATCCTTATCTTGACCCTGATCTCATCCATAATCCCTGAATTTCCTCTTTCCTCCTGCAAGTGCAATATTGTACTCATCGTAATCAAGATATTTTCTTGCAACCCTCCGGAGGTCATTTCTTGTCACGGATTTTATTGCATTTATCCTCGTGGAATAACGCTTTATCTTGTCATGATACATCACAGAACGGGCAATTGACCTCATCCTGCCTGTCATTGTGTCAAAACTCAATGTACTGGAGGATATTATTTGTGTCTTTGCCTTCCTTATCTCCTCATCGTATATATTGCCTTCCTGCATTTCATTGAATTCTTTCTTTATAAGTTCCAGTGCTTTGTGATAATTCTTGGGGTCGCAGATAAAGTAAATGCCCAGTACACCGGAGTCAAAGAATGCTTCTACAAATGAGAATACCTCATACACATAACCGGCATCCTCCCTCAGTGAACGGAAGAGCCGCGATGACATGCCGCTGCCCAGTATTGTTGAAAGGACAAGGAGCGGGTATTTGTCCCTGTGAGCATATTTCACACCCTGCAGTCCCATTGCTGCATGGAACTGTGAGAGTGAGGGTTTATATGTGTAATGCCTCTTGGCTGTCTGTTTCCTTATTCTCTTGAAATGCTTGACCTTCCGGGTGTGCTCTGCATTATTATTCTCAAATTTTGCTATTCTCTTCACTTCACTGAACTCAGCAGGACCTGCATAAGTGGTGAATATATTCTTGCTGGTGTAGAAATTATGCATAAAATCCAGTATGTCATTCCTTGTAATAGAGCGAATTGTATCACGGGTCCCCAGTATTGTCTTTGCATACTGCGTATCCTCAAATATCAGATCATTGAGATTCCGGAACACCACATCCTGCGGATCATCATCAGAAGATTTGAGTTCCTCCAATATCACTGCCTTCTCGCGTTCCAGCTGGTCTTCCGGTATCAGCGGATTAAAGAGTATGTCGCGGAATATATCAAATATACCGGCAGTAACACGGGGCAGGGACATGAAGTAGAAACATGTGTGATCACGGGCAGTATATGCATTGAACACACCGCCCAGTGATTCTATTTCCAGTGCTATTGCCTTGGCATCCCTGTTACGGGTACCTTTGAAAATCATATGTTCCAGCATATGCGATATGCCGTTCAGGTGAGGGGGCTCATAATCTGAGCCCATTTTCACAAAGAGTCCTGTAATGGACGATTGCAGATAAGGCATTTCCTCAGCAATGAGCCTGGACCCATTGGGGAATACGCAAGACCTGATCTTCTGCTTCATCAATTGTCCTTATCTTTATTGCCGTCCTCATTATCTTTTCTGTGATGCCTGTCATCTTTATGTCCGTGCCTCTCCGAACCGCTTCTCTTGTCTCTGTCTCCCCTGTAATTTCTGCTGCTCCTCTGTTTGTCGCCTTCCGGTCTTTCTATAAGCGCCTTGCGCGACAGGTCAATTCTTCCCTGCTTGTCTATACGTGTTACCTTGACCTTTATCTCATCACCGACATTGATATGATCCCGCAGGTCCTTGATATGATCGTAGGAGTACTTGGATATATGCATCATGCCGTCTGTTCCGGGGAATATCTCAATGAATGCGCCGAAATCCGTTATCTTGACTATCTTGCCTGTATATATCTCTCCGGGCTCTGCTTCCTTTGTCAGGTCCTCAATCTTCTTGCGTGCAGCTTCAAGTCCGTCTGCATCCTCTGAAGCAATAATGACTTTGCCTTCATCATCTATATCTATTTTGACACCTGTCTCTTCAATAATGCTCCTTATTGTCTTGCCGCCCGGACCTATTACCTTGCCTATCTTTTCCTTGTCAATCATTATGGTGACGAGACGGGGTGCATATTTACTGAGTGATTTGCGCGGCTCGGCAATTGCCTCTTCCATCTTGCTGAGGATATGCAGCCTGGCATCCTTTGCCTGGGCAAATCCCTTGCTCAAAACACCTGTATCAATGCCCTGTATCTTTGTATCAAGCTGAAGGGCTGTGATGCCTTCTTTTGTTCCTGCGACCTTGAAGTCCATATCGCCGTAATGATCCTCTTCACCGAGTATGTCAGTGAGAATAATATCACCCTCATCGCTCCTCACAAGGCCCATTGCAATACCTGCAACATGTGTCTTGACGGGAACACCTGCATCCATCAGTGCTATTGAGCCCGAGCATACACTTGCCATTGACGATGAACCGTTTGATTCAAGTATCTCGGATACAATCCTTATTGTATAGGGGAATATATCCTCTGCAGGAATCACTGCTGCCAGTGCCTTCTCTGCAAGATAACCGTGGCCGATTTCCCTTCTGCCCGGTCCCCTGAGGAATTTCACTTCTCCCACTGAATATGGAGGGAAATTATAATGAAGCATGAATGATTTGCTTGTCTCACCGACAAGTTCCTCAATAATCTGTTCATCCCGGGAAGTGCCCAGAGCAAGACCTGCTATTGACTGTGTTTCACCCCTTGTAAAGAGTGCAGAGCCGTGGGCTCTCGGCAGAAGACCTGCTTCACATGATATGTCTCTTATTTCGTCAAACTTCCTACCGTCCAGGCGCACCTTTTCCTCAATCATCTTCTTCCTGATTCTTCTCTTGCGCTCATCATCCACAATATCCCTCAGTCTGTTTATATCATCAGGATACTTCTCTTCCAGTTTCTCCTTGATTGATTTGACATAGTCACTGTAAGCATGGCTTCTCTCCTGCTTATTTCTTATTGCATTGATCTCATCAAGTCTCTCATCTAACATTTCCAGTGCCTCTTTCTTGAGGTCCTCATTGATACTGTGCGGTTCATACTCCATCTTCTTGATATCAAATTTGGAGAGCAGCTCTTTCTGTATCTCTATGGACTGCCTGATTATTTCATGGCCCTTTTCAATTGCGCGCAGCATATCGTCCTCACTGACTTCCTTGCCTTCTGCTTCAATTGTAGTCACTGTTGTCTCAGTACCTGCCAGAACAAGGTCCAGTTCAGCATCCTGTAAATCCTCAAATGTGGGATTGGCAACTATTTCGCCGCCGATAATTGCAATGCGTGCTCCGCCTATGGGACCATTGAACGGTATATCGGAGAGCATCAGTGCAGCACTTGCACCAATAACACCGAGTATATCTGTTTCCATCTTGCCGTCTGCAGAAAGCAGATTGGCGACAATCTGTGTTTCATTGAGAAAATCATCAGGGAATAGAGGCCTGATAGGCCTGTCTATAAGACGGGAGGCGAGTATCTCCTTATCCTTGGGCCTGCCCTCTCTCTTGATGAATCCGCCGGGAATCTTGCCTGTTGCAAATGACTGTTCCCTGTAATCCACCATGAGAGGGAAAAATCCCTGATTCTCTTTCTTGTCTCTTGATGCAACTGCCGTGACAAGCATGACATTCTCACCTGTTGTAACAACAACAGAACCATTCGCCTGCCGGGCTGCCTTGCCTGTTTCAATATGGAGTTCTCTGTCTCCATATTGACCATTAACTGAATATTTCATTAATTCCTCCATTATCTTCTTAGATTGAGTTCTTTCAGTATCTTCTTGTAGCGTTCAAAATCCTTCTTCATCAAATAATCCAGCAGACGTCTTCTCTTGCTTACCAGCAGTATGAGACCCTTCCTTGAATGGATATCCTTCTTATGCTCCTGAAGATGCTCTGTTATCATTGTGATTCTCTCTGTGAGCAGTGCTATCTGCACCTCAGGTGAACCTGTATCTTTATCAGTGAGCTGAAAATCATTGATGATTTTGTTTTTCTTTTCCTTGTTAAGTGACATTTTATCCTCCTTGGATTTCTTTTTGTTTTTCTATATCAATTTTTAATTGTTTAATCAATTTTTCATTATCCTCAAATTTCACCTCATCCCTTATCCTGTCAATAAAGTGAATCTTGAGCAGTGAGCCGTAGAGATTCTCGCTCAGGTCCAGTATATGCACCTCAATAGTCATATCATCATCTTCAAATGTCGGCCTGCTGCCGATATTCATTATTCCCCTGTGCTGCTCACCATTGTACCCGACTGTCACAGCATAGACACCATTCTGCGGCAGTATCTTTATCTCATCAAAGAGCTCAATATTTGCAGTAGGGAAACCGAGCAGGGCGCCCCTGCCCTCACCTTTGACAACATGACCCTTTATAAAATAATTATATCCCAGTATTCTGTTTGCCTCCCTTATCTTGCCGAACCTCAGATACTTTCTTATCATTGTACTGGAGACAGGCTCTTCACTCATAATAAACGGCTCTACAATATCAACAGTAATATTTCTTCTCTGAGTGATATTCTTGAGGTAAATGATATCCCCCATCCTGTCCTTGCCGAAATGTGCATCATATCCCATCACAATATGGGATGGTTTGACCATGCCCATTATGATTGTGTCAATGAAATCCTTCGGCTCCAGCTGGGAGAAACTTTTGTCAAATTTGAGTACAAGCAGATTGTCAATCAGTCCTGTTCTGTCTATCAGTTCAATACGCTCCTCAATGGATGTAATGAGGAAATTGCTCTCCATTTCCTGCAGTACTGTCTGGGGATGGGGATTGAAAGTGATTATCAGCGACTCTCTGTCACTCTGTTCTGCAATATCATGGACCTTTCTGAGCAGTTCCATGTGGCCGAGATGCACACCGTCAAATGAACCAATTGTAATAACATTATTCTCCGGCAGTCTGTCTATGGATTCTATACCATGATAGAGCTTCATCTGATCACTCTCTTTGTTTTAATCATATGTTCACCCGCATCTGCAATTATAATTGTCTCCTTTTTTCTGTCCGTCATCATGTATCTGCCGTCAGGCAATTCACTGTCAAAAACCTCCAGGCCGTTTCTCAGTTTACTGAGCACACTGTCTTCAGCATATTTCAGTATCATATTGCGTGAGGCAAACTGCTCTATATCAATAGAGTCACCGGGACTCACTGTGTCCTCACTGACACTGTCTGATATATCAAAGAATGAGTCGCGTGTTCTCTCAAGCTGCACAAGTGTTGCCAATGTTTCAAGCTCCATGCCTATATCCCTGGCAAAAGCACGGACATAGAACCCGCTTTCAACAGTGATAGAGCCCGTAAATCCGCCGTCATAGACCTCAATGTCATTGTACTCAAGGAGTTTCACCTCCTTTTTGTCCATAGTAAAGTCCTTGCCCTGTTTTGCCATCTTATACGCTCTCTTGCCATTGACCTTCAATGCTGAAAATCTGGGCGGCCTCTGCATGAAAACACCGCTGAAACATCTCTCTATTGTCTCTTCAATATCCCTCAGTGATACAGATACATTGTCTGTCCTCTCTACTGCCTCCCCTGTTATATCCAGGGAATCGGTCTCATAACCGAATGCAATATTGAATCTGTATGTCTTGATCTTATTTTGAATAAAGGGGATGAGTTTTGTGAAATTGCCGCAGAAAACCGGAAGGACACCGCTTGCAAACGGGTCAAGAGTACCTGTATAACCGCATTTCCTGAGATTATATTTACTCTTCAGTTTTCTGATGACAGAGAATGATGAATGGCCGGGGTTCTTATTAATATTTAATACTAAATCCACTCTAGAACCTGAATCCGACGGACAATCGGTAATTGGAAGTATCAAAGTCATAGATGTCACTATCCACACCTATGTCAATGCGTATTGCATTGTTTATAATGAGACCTCCGCCGAAAGTATACCCTATTCTCTTTCCCCAGTAGTCAATAAAATATCCGCCGCGTACTGCAAGCAGGTTGTAATAAACATACTCTGCTCCAATACTTATCCAGGTGTCAAGAATCTCCTTCTCCAGGTCCGTAACATACACTGAATCAGCTGACACATCCTGGCCTCCATCCCTTATTATGCTTGCTCTTGTGAACAAGTCACCGGGTGAAAAGCCCCATGTCATTGAATCAGCACTGCCTGCAAAGACCTTGGTCAGGTCAGTGGCAAGCATTATGGAGTTCAATTCATTCTCAAATACTGTGTATTTGGTTCCTATTCTCAGTGCTGTTGGAAGCGGGTCAGTGGACTCGGGATTATCAAGATAGGATATTTCGGGACCTATATTGCTTATGGATGCACCGAAATTGACTGCATCATTCAATTTGTATAGAATACCGAGGTCCAAAGCCAGGGTCTGAGCCTGACCGCCCGTTGACTCATTGAGATAGGACCTTACAACCCATTCGGGTGCAAGGAATGAATAGATGAACTTGCCTGAAGTACCTACAGAGAGTTTCTCGCTGATCGGGTAAGCATATGAAATACTTAAAGCAAAATCAAAAGGCATCCATCTGCCGGTAGGATCGTCAGCATCAGTTGCATATGCCTCACCTGTTGTGAGATATATGATCTCTGCGCCGAAATTACCGTACTGAGTGGGGAGTGTGCCGCCGAAGTATTCATAATACATATCGGGGGCAAGCTCTGACAGCCAGTTGACATGCTGAAGTACCACATCTTTCTTGTCCTGCAAACCCAACCCCGCAGGATTATAGTAATTGGCATATGCATCGTCAGCTAAAGCTGCTGATGCACCGCCCATTGCCATGGATCTTGCACCGGGATAGATCATTAAGAAGATCATTCCTGCCTGGGAGGCGGTTGAAAAGACTGATACTGCTGTAAAGAACATTAAAAAACTTATTATTATCAATTTCTTTTTCATTTATTCTCCTATATTATTATAGGATAATATAACTGCTGCAGTGATTATTGTCAACACTTCACACTGCTTTTTCAACTTTTCCGCTTCTGAGACAGCGGGTACAAACATGTATATATTTCACAGTTCCGTTTACCTTGGCTTTAATATGCCTGAGATTGGGATACCTGACCTTATTTGAGGTTCTATGTGAATGCGATACCTGTTTGCCGAATTGCGGTCCTTTCCCGCAAATTTCACATCTTTTAGCCATTCTTAACTCCTATTAAATAATATTTATATTTAAACTTGATATTGAATTATATGTCTTTATTCATATATGTCAAGTTAAATGCCGGAGATCGGAGTTGAACCGATACAGTGTTACCACCAGCGGTTTTTGAGACCACCGCGTCTACCAATTCCGCCACTCCGGCATGAATTGATTATTCTATGGAAATCATCCCTCTTGTCAAGTATTATCGTAATGCGTATGTGAGAACGAGTAGACCGTGTAGAACGAGTAGACCGAATAGGATTTCAGTGACTGGTTGCTTGTTGCTGGTGACTGGTGAAAGACCATGTGATACGTGTTACTCGTGTCTCTTACCTCTCCCAGCTCCTCATAATCCTGTTCTTCCCGCTCGGCATTCAGACTCGTGTCCCGCGTCTCGCGTCCCGTGTCGTTGCGAGTTCGTCTCTCTTGCTAAGTATCCGCGAAGCAATCTCTGTGGCCGCTATTCACATTCTTTCCGTCATTTTCCGTTTTCCCTTTTCCGTTCTACGGTCTTTCATGGCTGGCTATTCACATTGACTATCAACCATCAACCATTGACAATTGACCTTCAACCCGGTGTCAGCCGGCAGACTCTTGTCCCGCGTCTCGCGTCCCGTGTCTCTTACTTCTCCCCGCTCCTTTCCCTTACTTTTACCTTCCTTCATGTCTTTGTGAGGAGCGAAGCGACGCGGCAATCTCTAATCAGCCATCAGCAAATAAAACGTCATTATGAGTTTTGCTATCTTGCCGGACATTCGCGAAATAATCTCTGTGGCTGCTATTCACATTCTTTCCGTCATTTTCCGTTTTCCCTTTTCCGTTCTACGGTCTTTCATGGCTGGCTATTCACATTGACTATCAACCATCAACCATTAACAATTGACCTTCAACCCGGCGTCAGCCGGCAGACTCGTGTCCCGCGTCTCGCGTCCCGTGTCGTTGCGAGTTCGTCTCTCTTGCTAAGTATCCGCGAAGCAATCTCTGTGGCTGCTATTCACATTCTTTCCGTCATTTTCCGTTTTCCCTTTTCCGTTCTACGGTCTTTCATGGCGGGCTCATCACATTGACCATCAACCATCAACCATTGACAATTGACCTTCAACCCGGTGTCAGCCGGCAGACTCGCGTCTCGTGTCTCGTGTCTCTTATTTCTCCCCTGCTCTCTTTCTTTCTTTTACCTTGCATCTTTTACCTTCTTCTGTCCTTGCGAGGAGCAAAGCGACGCGGCAATCTCCTTATCCGCTCATATTATTTTCCGGGCGGTTTCCGCTCCGCCCCTGCATAGGGTTCAAATTGTTGAACCCCTACGATTATCCGTTCTTTTCTCTTTCTTCCGCGTCACGCATAACGCATTACGATATTCCGTTGTACGGTCTTTCATGGCGGGCTCATCACATTGACCATCAACCATCAACCATTGACAATTGACCTTCAACCCGGTGTCAGCCGGCAGACTCGTGTCCCGCGTCTCGCGTCCCGTGTCGTTGCGAGTTCGTCTCTCTTGCTAAGTATCCGCGAAGCAATCTCTGTGGCTGCTATTCACATTCTTTCCGTCATTTTCCGTTTTCCCTTTTCCGTTCTACGGTCTTTCATGGCGGGCTCATCACATTGACCATCAACCATCAACCATTGACAATTGACCTTCAACCCGGTGTCAGCCGGCAGACTCGTGTCCCGCGTCTCGCGTCCCGTGTCTCTTACTTCTCCCCGCTCCTCACAATATGATGACAGTCACCCCATCCCCTCCGGGATAATCTATGCCGGATTTGAATTCCTTTATATGCTTGTATGATTTGAGCCAATCCCTGATTGACTGCTTGAGCACTCCTGTCCCATACCCGTGAATAATAAGCACCTCGTCAAAGTCACTGAGTTTTGCCTTTTCAATGAATGCCTGCACCTCAAGTATTGCATCCTCCGGATACATGCCGCGGACATCCAGCTGATTACTCTTCAGATACATATTGCTGCTTATACTGACTGTTCTCGTCTCTCCTCTTTCATCCCTCTCAATCCTGCTTATTACAGAATCCCTGCTGAGCTCCATTGTCACACTGCCTGCATTGACAACTATGCGGTCACCCTTGACACCTTCAACAACAGCCTCAGTACCGCCTTGTATAAGGACCCTGTCGCCTTCCCTTATACCACCGGGCTCTCTTGCAGGTTTCTCCTCTGACTTTTCCTTGACCTCTTCCAGCTGACTGTCAATATACTGTTTCGCCTTCTTTATGCTCTCTTTGGATGCATCACTCTCCCTTATCTCCTTTATAAAATGCTCCATATCCCTTCTCAGTTTAATGAGCTCCTCTTCCTTCTTCTGCCTGTACTCCCTGTCAATGGACTCCTTTGCCCTGTCTGCCTTCTCCTTGTCCTGTTTTGCCATATCCTCCAGACGGTCAATTGTCTTGCGTCTCTTTTCAATGAGGTCCTTCTCCCTTGATAATCTGCTGATCTTACCCTCATACTTGCGCACGAGACTGCTGTATTCCACATAATCCCTGCCCAGTATATTCTCTGCTCTTTCAACAATCTCACCGGGGAAATCATATTTCTTTATGAGATTAATAACACCGGACTGACCCATTGAATCAAATTCAATCTTATAGAGAGGTCTGTCATGGGCTGTATCATACATCATGGATGCATATCTCACCTTCTTGTTTTTCAGTGCATATTCCTTTATTGCGTCAAAATGGGATGTGAATATAACAATAGCGCCCTTTTCAATGAGATACTCAATCAGTGCAACAGCAAAGCCTGCTCCTTCCTTGACAGAAGTGCCTGTACCTATTTCATCAAGCAGGATTATGGACTTATTGTCAGCATTGGCTGCAAAAGCCTTGTAATTTATTATATGTGAAGCAAAAGTTGAAACACCCTTTTCAACCGACTGGTCATCTCCGATGTCGGCAAACACATTACTGTAGAATCTGAATTTTGAACCTGTTGAACATGTCACAGGGAGGCCCCTGTGAATGAGCATTGCAAAGAGCCCCAGTGTTTTGAGCACAGCTGTCTTGCCTCCCATATTGGGCCCTGTGAGGAGCAGTGACTGCCCCCTCTCCATATTCAGAGTGAATGGCACTGTCTCATCACCCTTGAATTTGAAGAGAACGGGATTGAGAGCACTCATAAGTTCAACCTTATCTGAAAGCTCCGGGTAAACAGCATTGTAGCTGTCCATAAATGCCGATACTGTGTTGATCTTGTCTATCAGCTTGATTGCCTCCAGAACATTGACAAGCTCACTGCTCCTGGAAGTAAAATAATTCTTTATCTCAGCGAGTATCCTCTTTATCTCATTACTCTCGGCAATCTTTATTTCCTTCAATTGGTTATTGTAATTAACAAATTCATTGGGCTCTATGAAAGCTGTTTTCCCGGTGTCCGAGTAATTGTGCAGTATGCCGCTTATCTCATTTTTAAGATTGGTCTTCACCTGAAGGACTATCCTGTTGTCTGAAATTGTTATTGTGTCATTCATCAGAATGTCACTGTACTTCTCCAGAGCTGCGCCTATGATACTTTCCTGTCTGCTCTCTAAAGACCTCTTCTGTTTCCTTATTTTTTTCAGTTCACCTGATGCAGTATCCCTGAGCAGACCGTCCTTGTCAAGTTTCGGTTCTATCTCCTTTATTGCCCCATTGATAAAATCAATGTCCGGCTTCCTGCCGGGCGCATTATCAATAATCCGTTTCCCCTTCTTCATGAGATCACTTATCATTAAGAGGAAAGCGAGTATATCTCTCATATGCTCCTCTTCAATGACCTCTGTCTGATTGAGCAGTTTCTCAATAAGGATGTCACAGTCCCTGATATGATATTTGCTGAATTCAAATTCATGGCGCACGTCCTCCCTGTAAATATCAGTCAGCTCAATTCTCATATTGTACTGTTCAGGTGTAACAGGGGCGGGACTGGTGAAATAATCACGGTTTACTTCAAGGCGGGCATGTTTGACGAAATCACTGAGTATTGTGTCTAATTCTAATTTCTGGGATATATTAGCCGGGATATACATCTTTTACCGAGGGATTGGTAATAATGAATTCAATTATCTTGTATGATATTGTGTTTTGAAGCCCTTCGCGGAAAGCATCGGAAAGCGGGAATAATGAAATCCCGTAAAGGAGTACAAATGCAATAAAGAGAATAATAGCCAGGGCGAATATAACCCCGCCTATCTTATCCAGTATTACAAGCGGGCTGTTGTTCACTGCCTTTGTCATAATAAGCACACCGACAAAGAAGAATAATCCGAAGAGTATGAACATTACGAGGAATGAGAGAATATTGAGACCAAGTCCGTCAATGGGGAAATATTCCTGGAGAGTAAATGAAAAGGGCACATAAAACTTCAGTGCAAAGACAAATGCGAGCACAACTGCTGCAATGTTTCCGACCTGTTTTATGAGCCCTTTTTTTAAACCAATGAAAACTGAAAGTGCTGCCAAAGCAGCAAAAACGATGTCAACTACGACCACGATTACGTCTTCTCTGGTCCTTCAGCATCTTTCGTCTTGCAGCAATTCTCTGTCTTCTCTCA
>JAXHVG010000308.1:0-4335 GCA_034189245.1 Caldifarciminota bacterium | reverse complement strand
TCAAGTTACAGGTTACAAGTAGGGGCGGTTCGCGAACCTGTAACTTGGATCTTGAAACTGTATTTGACCATCAACCATCAACTCTCAACCCGGCGCGTGCCGGTCTTTCTTTTACCTTTTACCTTTGGGCTTTTACCTTCTTCTGTCCTTGCGAGGAGCGGAGCGACGCGGCAATCTCCTTATCAACCCTCATCTTTTCCGGGCGGTTCACGAACCGCCCCTACTTGTAACTTGTAACTTGGATCTTGAAACTGTATTTGACCATCAACCATTAACCATCAACTTTTAACCCGGCGTCAGCCGGTAGACTCGTGTCCCGTGTCTCGTGTCTCGTGTCTCCTACCTCTCCCCGCTTTTATTATTCTCTTGAAACTTCCGGTCTTTTTAATATAATGAATCTATGAAATATACTTTGCTGCTTATGTTTATAATACTGCTTTTTGCATACGGACTGACTTATTATTTCATGCATAAAAAGAGAAGGAGGGATGTGCGTTTCTACTTTCTCTTCCTTGAACTGATATTCTTCATATCAGGATACTTACTTTCACAATTCACTGATGTCAGTATTACAGGTTCATACAGCAATTACTTCAAATTATTTGCACTGATTCTTACAACTGTCATAGGTTTTACAACAGCTCTTCAATTCCAGTACAGCCATATAAAGCGTATCCCGCCTGTATTCCCCCTTATACTCACAATTAAAATAATTATTCTGACAGGACTATTTATACTGTTTTTTATAGTCACAGGTCATTTCTCAGCAGCTTTAATGCCCGCCCTTATTTTCTTTGCAGGCACATCTTTCACATTTGTATCATTCAGACATTCCAGGGGCATGCGGAGAATCATCCGGCTCGGTATTTTAGCTCCTCCGATTGTTCTTGCTCTTTACTTCCTTCTCAGTATTGCACATATTGTGCAGGACGGTTTCATACTGATGTTCGCATTACTGCTTGTCTGCACTGCTGCTATCCCGTATATCATGCATCTTTTGGACCATCTCCTTGACTCTGACTCTGTTCTTATTATTATGCTGTCATTCCTCCTCATTATGATTCCGTTTTTTGCCAATATGAGCATCACGCCCCTGCTTCCCGCATTCTTATGCGGTATTATACTGACCAATATCAATCATAAATCAGCCAATAGATTCTATAAAACATTCTCCAAGGCGGAGAAGCCAGCTTTCTTCCTCATTATGTTCATAGCAGGCATGCATTTCAGTTTTTCAATGCGCATACTGCTTTTTGCTTCCATCCTTGTTATTATAAAACTCATTGCCAATTCCATAACAGGCAGATTGATTGACAATTCCGGAACAAGGGGACTGCTCCTTTCAGCTGTGGGAGGTTTTGAACTGATAGGAATTCTCTCGCTCTTCTTTGTCAATATCATCAGTGGTTATATGCTTTCAATATTCATCGTATTTCTAATCATAACACAAATTATACAATCAGGGATTATATATGGCAGAATTCATAATTGAAATAATCTGTCTTGCATCATCCATTGCAGGCCTCTATTTTATCAGGGACGTTTCACTGCCATTGAAGCCCCTGCTCAATCTGGGACTCATATTAATGACAGCTGTATTCAATGGGAAATTATTCCAGAGAATGCATCTGCCCAAAATCACAGGATATATGGTGGCGGGACTTATAGTAAGCCCCTATTCATTCGGCCTCAATCCTGCCTCATATATAAAGGAATTCAAACTGATTGATTATTTTGCCATTACATTCATAGGTATGCAGGCAGGCAGTGAAATGACACTGAGAGTACTGAAGAAGAATTTCAGGCAGATTATTACAATTACAATGCTCATTGTCTCCATTTCATCAATAGGCGCATTCTTCACTGTTTTTTATGCAGGCAAGATATTCTTTACAGATCCCAATCTCCTGAAATATACTGTCTATATTGCACTGTTCCTGGCGATATTTGAAGTTGCCAAATCCCCTGTTACCACAATAGCAATAATCAATGAGAGCGGGATTAAGAATAAATTCACACATACTGTTCTGGGTATTACAATAATAAAGGATATCATACTGGTACTCCTGTTTACTTTGGTTACTGCATTTGTTGAGTTGAAATTATCTGCAGTGAATTTCTCCTTTGCGCACATATCACCCATACTGATAGAAATATTCGGCTCTATTCTTATAGGATGGCTTACTGCTTTACTGTTCACTGTATATTTGAAGTATGTGCAGATAAATTCTGCTGTTGTTATAATGATAATAGCATTTATACTTTCCATGCTCGGTGATACAATTCATATAAGCCCTTTGATTACCGGAATTTGTGCCGGATTTTTCATTGAGAATTATTCCGAGAAGAGCGGGCACTTTGAAGACATACTATCGGGATTATCGCCGTATATATATGTGCTGTTCTTCCCTATGGCCAGTGCAGTTCTTGATATAAGGGTGATCCCGACAGTGATACTGCCTGTTATCATGCTGCTCGTAATGAGGAAAGTATTCCTCTTCGCATCATTCTATGTTGCCGGCAAGATTACGGATATTGACTCGTATACCCGCAAGCACGGGTGGATGGGGCTTATCAATCAGTCCGGCATTACTCTGGCTCTTGCCATATTGGTATCAAAGACAATGGATTCTCTGGGGCTTCCTCAGATCGGCATGTATATCAAGACAATAGCCATTACCTCAATTATCATCACGGATTTCTACGGTCCCCCGCTATTCAAAGTGGCAGTATCCAGGAGCCGCAAATACTTCTCAAATACCAAGTGATAATCCAAGCTCTCTATCAATTCATCACTGACAGTAAACTCTCCTTCAAGTATGCGTTCTATTCCCCTTATAATATCCTCCCTCTCATGTGAAGTTACTGCAATACCGATACCCTCATTCTCAATGAACTCGGATGCAATAGTGGGAGGTCCGACATACAGTACCGGTTTCCTGCAGAGTATATAGTCCAGAAGTTTGCTGGGGAATATATAGTATGGACAGGAAAGATCAAAATCCAGCATGATAAGACCGGCCCGGGAAGCTCCAATTACTTTGAGCATACTTTTCCTGTTAAGTTCATCCATTGATTCTATGAATGGATAATTGCTGCAGTTTATTGAAATGATTCCTGCAGCCCTGATTGTCAATTTGCTGCTCAGGGAATCATAAACCTGAAGGAATCTGCTGTTGAATCTTATATTGTCCATCTTACCCGGATGAATCAGATAATCCCCTTCTATTACTTCAGGAGCTTCGGAAGAATCAAGAGGATTTCTAATATAATGTATAGTTTTATCAGTTTTTTTTGAACAATCATCCCTTATGCCTTCTGTGACAGATACAATATCATTAAATTTTGAATAAGTGAATTTCTCCATTGCCTCATCAAGTTTTCTATACAGTATATTGCCGTACTGCATCAGTGGGCTGTCTGACCAGCTGTCTCTGATATCAATAATAATCTTATTCCTGATACATACCGGAAGCATCAATGCGGGGAATAGACTTGCTGAATAAGGAGGAATGCTTATTATTATCCTGCTGTATTTTTTATGATGTTTCCTTATAAACAATGATACCCGTATAGACCAGAAGAACATGGAGTCAGGCATGGGATTGTATTTTCTCAGTCCCGGATTTTTTTTCTTTATACTTGAAGACGGGAAAGGGTCATTTATCACAGTAGTATGTTTTTCATCACCGGGCTGCGCAGTTATCACTGAAACACTGTATCCCTTCTCTTCAAGATACTTACTCAAATAATGCATTCTCAAAGAACCGCCGAAAACATAAGGCGGATAGTAATAGGAGACAATCAGTATTTTATCTGATCTCTTCATAGAGTTGCCGGGCTTTACTGATATTTTCACGCGACTTCTTATCTGCTGCAATATCCCTGTAATCAAGTGCCTTCTCCAGATAAACAGCAGCTGAATCATCCATATTCATCTCATGAAAGACAAGACCTGTATTGTAATACACATAGGTCAGATTGGGATAAGTCCCCTGCTGAGTGCTCTCCACCCTCTCTTTTAATTGTCTCAGCACATTGAGAGCTTTTTCATACTGCTCACTCTCACTATATATCTTGTAATGCGTGTACATGAACATTCTGTTGAGCGGATAATCCTCCCTCAGTGAATCCATGTATATCAATGCACTGTCTGTCTTTGAATCCATCATATAGAGCATTGCCAGCATAGTGTATGCAGGCACATAGGAGAAAAGCCCCTTGTCTCCTGCCTTCTTTATATCTCCAATACCATTGCCCGGAGACCTGAAAAAAGGCAGTCTGCTTCTTAATTTATTGGTGAAGTAATTGATAATACCGCGGCCGAGATATGCA
>JAXHVG010000307.1:0-2742 GCA_034189245.1 Caldifarciminota bacterium | reverse complement strand
TCTGCAATAAGGCCTGTATATGCAGGTACATTAATGCGTGCAGGACATGCCTGTCTGCACGGTGCATGCAAATGGTGCGGTCCTGCGAATGCATCAGCAGCACTGATGATATGGAATATTGTAAATCCGGCAATAATAAGCCCATTGCCGTATATATCCGTTCTCTTTATAAAGACAAGGAAAAGTATGAGCAGTATCTCAAAGAGCATGAAGAATAAGCCAGTAATCCGTCTCCTGTATATCTGCCCTATGCCCGGTATAATCAGAGAGAGGAGCAAAGCCCTCTTCCTTGAAGAATAATCACTCTTTAGATTAACATTGAAAATCATAGATAGAATCTGATCCCTGCATAATAATGACTCAGTTCATTGCTCCTTGAATAGCCTGCATTGAGTCTGAGATTATTATATTTCAGATTACCCTCCATAGTAACATCAGGACCCATGAGACTGGCTCTGAAACCCATTGACTTGAATGAACCACTTATAATGAGGGAACGGGAAAAACCGTATCTGCCTGCAGTGTACTGGGGCAGTATCATATCATTTCTGCCTGCTTCAATACTGATTCCGATATCCGCACTCCAGGTGTCACTTGAAATAACATTCCTTGTGTACTCCATCTGCAGTGTGGGGAATCCGTATAACCCCAAATCACTCCCGATCAACCCTGCCTCAGTAAAAATATCTCTCACCCTAACTGCACCGGAATGAGTCCCCCTCTGCAGCAATACAATTGCATTAACTGTATTGGTGAAAAAATGTGCGCTGTACAGATCCGTATAGGAAAAAATATTCTCAATACCCCATATAAATGAATCATTCTGTCTGAAGAGAATGGAGACAGGCAGGAATATGCGGTTAAGGGATACTGTCTGTGTATTATACGGTATATTTGTCTCTGAAATAGGCAAACTGCTGTCAGGCAGAGCTGTTATATCAATACTGCCGAAATTTTCAAGTCCCAGTCCTGCACTTACAGAGTAATCTTCCATTGACTTGCTGTAGAGCAGAGATGAGCATAATGACAGATAACTGTTATTAATAGACAGCTCTATGAAATCATCTGATATATCATCCTCTATCAGTGCAGGATTGAAATAATCCGCACCTGCAGCCGGCAAAAAAAGAAGAAGAATTAAGATGAATACTGCACTGCGCATTATTTTCATATTCAGTCAACAGTTATTGTTTTGGAAATATTCTTGGGTTTGTCAGGGTCAATACCCTTATTATAGGCAATCTGCAGTGCTACTGTCTGCATTACATATGCACTGGCTATGGCAAAGAGGTTCTCATCCTCTATATCAATCTCCAGTGAGAAATCAGCATTATTCCTCAAATCCTCATCCGGCTGGCTGATGCAGAATATCTGACCCTTTCTCGTCTGTATTTCATTGATATGGGATAATGTGTAATGTTTATCCCGTGCAGTTGTTATTAGTATTACGGGGTAATCACGCGATATAAGTGCCAGGGGCCCGTGTTTGAATTCGGATGAATGCATTGCCTCTGTATGCTTGTAATTGACTTCCTTCATCTTCAAGGCACTCTCAAGAGCCACAGGATATGTCAGTGAATACCCGAGAACATGCATATTGCGTTTACCTGTCAATTTATCGGCAAACATCCTTATGCTGCTGTTCTGTCGATTCACAGATTCAATATAATCAATCAGTTCGTCAAGTTTACTGCCAATATCCTTCATCTTCATACCGGACATATAGAGTGATATGATATAGAAGAGGGTGATCTGATTGATGAATGTCTTTGTTGCAGGCACACTGATCTCCATATCGGTTATTGTCGGCAGGACAAAATCACTCATTACTGCTATGGATGAACCGAGATTATTTATCATTCCTATTATCTTGCCATTGGAATATGATCGGAAAACATCTATTGCATTCTTTATATCCTTGGTTTCACCGCTCTGCGTTACAACCATAAGATTACTGTTGTGTTTATTGATATATCTCAGCCTGTCGCTGATTTCAGAGGGCAGATATGTGCCCACATCAAGACCGGCAATCCTGTTCATGAAATAAGTCCCGAGAAAAGCTGCATTATAAGATGTGCCTGATCCTGTGATATTTAGATGAGAGCTGCTGAGTATCCTGCGGAGTTTATTAAGATTTTTTGTGGAGAGATAGTATTCCTTCAATGTCTCAAGTTTCAGCGGCACCTCGCTGATCTCCTTTTCCATGAATGAATCATATGGTTCTTTCTCTATAATCTCAGCATCTATATTATTCTTCGTGATTCTTCTTCTCTTTTTCTTACCAGTCACTATATCACTGACAGTAAATTGATTATGGGAAAAATTGATCATCTCCCCGTCATTTATAAACACAATTCTGTGTGTATGGTCCAGTATTGCATAATAGTCACTGGACACACATATAAAATCTTTGCCAATGCCGGCAAATAGTGATGAGCCCTTCTTTACAGCAGTGATATGGCCATTATTCCTGTCAGTGAAACAGTATGCATAATCACCCTTGATTCTCTCATATGTATATCTGACAGCTTCATTGAGATCCATTGTCTTCAATGCCTCTTCCATAATATGGACAACAACCTCTCCGTCATTCCTGCTTCTTATTGAATGCCCCTCTTCCCTCAATTCCCTGAACAAATGGTGCGCATTGATTATATTGCCGTTATGAGCAGCAACATAATCGCCTGTACAGTCACTGTGGGGCTGGGAATTCCTCTTTGATGGCTTGCCGTAGGTTGCCCA
>JAXHVG010000306.1:0-6276 GCA_034189245.1 Caldifarciminota bacterium | reverse complement strand
AACTTAACCGTAAAATCAAATATTATCAGAGACAGCTTGACAAAGCTTACTCTCGTAAAAGGAGTTTATCATGATCAATTCCAAATCCGTTTCAGTGACTTTTTTATATGAGGAAAGACGGTGCTTCGTTATATTGTTTTAGGTAATAGAGGTCATGCTTTACTCTTGACTGATGGAGGTTATTTCATATTATATGATAAATGAAAAGGGGGTGATTATTAAGAGAGCAATTATCATCGGAGCGGGTTTCGGAGGATTGTCTTCAGCTACCATACTTGCACACAGGGGATATGAAGTTACTGTAATTGGGCAAAACGGCAGTCCCGGAATCGGCATACCCATGGTTATAATATCAGGAGGGTTTATTACCGATAAGATAAGCAGGCTGTATGATTGAAGAGACAGTATACCGTTTGTTCAAGGAGGGGTCCAAGACCTATTTCTATTCATCACTGTTCTTTCCCAAATATATAAGATACAATGTATTTGTACTCTATGCCTTTGTGAGAAAAGCGGATGATTTTGTTGATGCAATACCGCAGGACAGGGTGGGATTCTGCCAATTCACTGATGAGTACAAAAAGGCACTCAAAACAGGCAGTGCAGATGATATTGTCATTGAACTCTTTGTTCAGATGATGAGAAACAAGGGAATCAGGGAGGGCTGGGTAGATGCATTCCTCTGTTCAATGGGGAAAGACCTCAATAAATCAACCTATAAAACCATAGAGGAGACAAAGAAGTATATTTACGGTTCTGCTGAGGTCATAGGTCTTATGATGAGCTCAATCATGGGTCTGTCGAAGAGATCACACTATCAGGCAAGATTACTCGGCAGGGCAATGCAGTATATCAATTTCATCAGGGATATTGATGAGGACATTGAATTGGGCAGGATTTATCTGCCGGAGGATGAGATGACAAAGTACAATCTTAAATCACTGAGGGAGGAATATACGAGAAAACATCCTGATGATTTCAGAAGGTTCATGCGTGCTCAGATAAGGAGATATGCGAAATGGCAGAGAGAAGCAGAAAAGGGATATATCTATATTCCCCGTCTCTTTCTCATTCCAATAAAGACAGCATCGGATATGTATAACTGGACTGCGCGCGAAATCATGACAGATCCCTTTGTTGTATATAATAAGAAGATTAAACCATCCATAGCTTACATCATCACTACAATCATTAAAAATACGGTCAATTCATTATGAAAGCATTTATTCTATTTTTATCATGCCTCACTCTCTCCCTTCTTCTTGCAGGCAGAGCTTCACCTTATAAAGAACCAATAAACAGGGGGGGCACTCTATGTTCAACAGTAAGCAGATATACAGTGACCCTACCATTTATATAAATATCACATACAAATAATCTCCATCCGATGCATTACCCGGCTGTGAGAACCGGTTGCAATACGGCTTGATTACCGGCATTGGAGCTCCGGTATGCCGCCTATGAAGAATTATGCAGCGTGGTTTATCATCACTTTCATCATTGCTCTGGTGTATCAGAAATTGCAGTACTATCACAGTCTTCAATATTGAAACACTACTTCCTCGTACAGCTGATATTCTTTATAATTATCTACATTGCTCTTGCTTAACACAGAATTGCTGATTTTTAATAAATTCTAAAAAATTATTGACTTGATCTGCCGGCTGTATTATACTGATTATTAAACAGGAGTTTAATGAGGGATAACAGATTTGAAATGTTCATACTGTACAATAGAGAGATGCTTGAACAGATGTTCGGGCAGAATTCAATTGCACGCATACAGGATTCATTCGTATCATCACTGGGCAGCTGTCTCTTCATAGAATATACTGAGAGCAGGAGAAGGCACTTGAAGGACTATATTCTCTCTACTGCTTCAAGCAGTACAATGCTTATTATTGCAGGTGACCATAGTATGGTGCCATTTGAAAGCATAGAGTCACCTGTTAATGACGGGGATGGAATGATACTGACTGACAATTTCTTTGCAGCAGAAAATCTTCTTGAGATACCGGATTTACCGGTCTCCCGCATTCCCTTTGCCCGGAATGAAGGCATTGATGATTATATCAGGAAACTAGACAGCATTCTCTCCAATGAGGGGCTGGCATGCAGTGAGAAATTCGGTATGACTGCAGCTGTCTGGCAGACATCAGCATATCATGTATTTGACAGTATTGACGGCATGGGGGAGATGATTGTATCCCCTCCATTCTCACTTGGACACAATGAGGACATTGTATTCAATAATCTGAGGGGCTGTCTCTACTTTAATGTTCACGGAGCAGAACATCTCCCCGGATGGTATGGACAGAAAAAGTCCTCAGACAGTGAGAGCGAGGAATTCCCCCTCTGCATTACACCAAGTTCATTTACAGGTGATATCAAGACATCATTTATCATGACTGAAGCATGTTTCGGCGGATTTGCAGAAGGGAAGGAATCCGGGCAGTCCATAGTCCTCACTGCCCTGTCATCAGGTATATCATTCTTTCTCGGTTCAACAGCAACAGCTTACGGCACATATTTCCCTCCCATCTCTGAGGCAGACCTGCTATGCTCCATATTCACAGATGAACTCCGGTCAGGCAATCCTGCCGGTATTGCACTGAGAGACGCCAAACAAAAATTTGCAAGGGAGAATATTGAAAAGAACGGTTTTCTGGATAATGATGACAAGAAAACCTTATTGACATTCACACTATACGGCAATCCTTCAGTGGGGGTTATTGATGAAAGAAAATGAATTAAA
Organism: Caldifarciminota bacterium; assembly: GCA_034189245.1. GTDB lineage: Bacteria > Hydrothermota > 32-111 > 32-111 > 32-111 > JAXHVG01. Next base: position 3,521 of record JAXHVG010000306.1, on the reverse strand, counting down.
AAAATTATGCGGGGAAAAGGTCCGGTCGGATTTTCCCGAGTTCATTGATATTGAACCGACGATAGAGACAATAGATACTGATGTGAAAAAATACTCAAAACAGCTCGGCAGACAGTTCACCGGAGGTGAAAAAAAGATATACGGATATGTATATGAGAAACATGTCAATAATTTCAAAAAAATACTGAGGATTGTTATTGATGAAAACGGTAATATCATTAAAATTACTCACAGTAAATAAAGCAGGAGATATTTATGTGGAAACGTTTAGGTGATCTTCTCATTGACGAAGGTCTGCTTACCAATGATCAGCTCATGGAGGCATTGGATTATCAGAAGAAAGAGGGGGGCAGGCTCGGGTCCGTACTGGTCCAGCAGGGTTATGTGACAGATGATCAGATTTCCGAGGCACTGGGTAAACAGTATGGTGTCCCTGTAGTTGATTTCTCCCGTGAGGAAATTGATGAAATGACACTGGGACTCATCAAACCCCAGATGGCTCAGAAATTTCAGATCATACCGGTAAAGAGACACGGCAAGGACCTCTATATTGCAATGGCAAATCCGGTTGATGTATATACAATTGAGGATGTGAAATTCGCAACAGGCTACAATGTCATACCCATGGTTGCCAGTGAGAATATCATCAATTCGGCTGTTGAGGAGTACTATGGTGTATCAGGGGCACTCTCTGATGTCATATCAGAGATGAATATTGATGACAGTGATATAGAGATCATTGAAGATGAGAAGGAACCCGACACGCAGCAGCTCCTCATTGATGTTGATGCAGCTCCTGTTGTAAAACTCGTCAATGGTATAATCATTGAAGCAGTCAAACAGGGTGCATCAGACATACATATTGAGCCATTTGACCGTCTTCTCAGGGTGAGATACAGGGTGGACGGCGAACTGAAGGAGATCATGTCACCGCAGTACACACTGGGGCCCGCAATAGCTTCAAGGATCAAGATCATGTCCGGTCTTGACATATCCCAGAGGCGTCTCCCGCAGGATGGAAGGATAGGAATGAAGATCAGTCAGAAGACAATTGACCTGAGGGTATCCACAATGCCCACTGTTCACGGAGAGAAGATAGTAATGAGGGTTGCCGAGAAGTCGGCTCTGATGAAACTGGAGGACATTGGTCTCTCCAAGAAGGCATACAATGATTTCAAGAAGGCAATAAACAGGCCCAATGGCATAATACTCGTTACAGGGCCCACTGGCAGCGGTAAGACCGTTACCCTCTACTCTGTTCTTGCCCGTATCAACAGGCCCAATGTCAATATCATTACAGCTGAAGACCCTGTTGAATATGATTTTGTAGGCATCAATCAGGTGCCTGTAAAGGAGAAGATCGGATATACATTTGCCAAGGCATTGAGGGCTTTTCTAAGGCAGGACCCCAATATTATCATGGTCGGCGAGATCAGGGATCTTGAGACAGCAGATATTGCCATTAAGGCATCACTGACCGGTCATCTCGTTTTATCCACACTGCATACCAATGACACATGCGCCACAATAGCCAGGCTGATAGATATGGGGCTGCAGCCCTATAAGGTCGCATCATCCGTAGTGCTGATTGAAGCACAGCGTCTTGTAAGGCGCATATGCCCTGCATGCAAAGAGCAGATAGACATACCTGATGAGGAATTCGTCAAATACGGAGTCAATCCGGCTTATATGAAAGGCGGTACATTCTATTCGGGAAGGGGCTGCGTTAAATGCGGGAATAGCGGATATAAGGGCAGACTCGGACTATTTGAGGTCCTTCCTATGACACATTCCCTAAGGGACATGATTGTGAAGGATGCATCCAGTGATGAATTGAGGAAACAGGCAAGGAAAGAGGGGGTCATTATGCTGAGAGAGGATGGACTGATAAAGGTCAAGGCAGGCATCACAACACTAGAAGAGGTTATGCGGGCTACAGTTGGATAATATAAAGGCACTGTTCAGTAAACTCAAATCAAAAGAAAAGAATGCCATACTCTTTGACAGGATAAGCCATTTTAAATATTCTGATGCTGCAGAGAGAATTGCATCCTATCCCGATTATGTGATTGATCAATTCATACTCTCATACAGAGAGGGCAGTATGGTTGATTTCATATCTGCTGTGAGAAAGCATTATACAAGGAAGGCTCCTATCAGATTCTATTCAGGCATATTCCGCATATTTACACCTGACAGTGAACCGGGTATTGAACTGGAGACAAGAAAGGGGCAGGAGCAGATGACAAAGGATATTGAATATGCAATAGATAACAATGCACTCTTCATAGGTGAGGCACCTCCCGGCACAGGCAAGTCTCTCGCATATCTGATGCCTGTTGTGAGAAATATCAAGAATAAGAAAAGGACTGTCATCTCCACCAATACAAAGAATCTGCAGATGCAGATATTCAGAAGTGATGCACGCATTGCATGCAATCTGACGGGCATTCAATTCTCTGCATGTGTTATCAAGGGCATTGCCAATTATCTCTGTCTCTTCAAGTTCAATGAGAATAAGGATGCCCTGAGCCCCCTCATGCGTTTTGCACTGGAGGGATTTCATATACTGTCAGAATCCGGCGACCTCAGTGAATTGAAGTTTTTTGATAATGCTGATATGAATCAGATTGTCTCGGACAGTGAATTCTGCATGGACAGGGACTGTCCTTTTGTAGCCAAATGCTATTTCATGAAGATCAGGAAACAGGCAAAATCATCCGATATCATTTTCACCAATCATTATCTAACCCTCATTGATAATTCAAGGAATAATATCTATTTTGATGAGTATGACATATCTGTATTTGATGAGGCACACAATATGGAGAATGTTGTATCAGAGCTCTTCGCATATCAGTTCAATTTCCGCTACTTTGAGAATATGATGAATTATTTCCGCAAGAGACTGCTCAATACACTGTCACGAGTCCGTTCTGAAAAGACAGCTGATCTGCTCAGTGAATTTATCAATCCCCTTATACTGCAGATCAATATTGTTCTGGAAAAGGCAGAGATGCTCCGCCTCAATCTGAAGGATAAACTGATATTTGACAATGGGGCAAGGCAGGAGCTGCAGACAAGATTCTTCAGGGATTATGAAGATGAGGTCAAACAAATTGCCGGGGCTCTGTACAGTATAAATAACAAGACACAGACAATAATGGCTGAAATGGAGTCAGCTGGTGAAGACAAGGAAAGATTTCATCTTATCAGATATCTCAATGAGAAGATCACCTACTTCTATGAGGCATTTGTTGTTGTTACTGATGCTGATAATGAGGAATATGCTTTCTACTACAAGACAGACAAAAGCAAGAACATCATACTTTCCGGTGTTCCTGTTGAAACAGGTGAATTGTTCAGTGATACAATGCTCAAAGACAGTGAGAATCCCGCATTGTTCATCTCAGCAACACTGGGCATCAATAATGATTTCTCGCTCTTCAAGAAACAGACAGGCATATATCAGGAAGAGAGGATGCTCATAGAAGACACCTATCAGTCCGGATTTGACTGGG
>JAXHVG010000305.1:0-5337 GCA_034189245.1 Caldifarciminota bacterium | reverse complement strand
GAGAGAAGAGCAAGAAAAAGGAGAGACGCACCAAAACACTGAAACAAATAGTTGATTCACTGTTAAATGCCAATGGTTTGGATAGGAAGGTGTTTCATAAACATAGAAGTAAATCTGAGAAGAAGAAGGTTAGTCAAATAATCATAACGCTTCTCAAACAAGGATACAATCAATCGGATATAGCCAAAGAAATAGGCTTTCATCCGTCAACAATTCGTAAGATGCTTCAGGAAAGATAAAATCGCTCGAATATCAAGGACCGTCCCTGGGATTTGGAGGGGTTGATTTTTGGGGGGAATTGTTATAATGTAAATAGCAGTTAATTGTTGAAATATGGTTTTATGAGGAGTTGTATTGGATAGAGGCAAATTACTACAGGAGGCATTGAGGCTCAAGAAGTCTGCTGATTATATTGGTGCTATAAAGGTATTGGGCAATGTGCTGGAAAGGGACAGATTTGACAGTGAGGCATACTATTCACTGGGTAAGATATACTATCTGCTTGGTGACAGATTCGCAGCTGTGAAGAATTATCTTGTTTCCCTGCACTTGGATATACTTGAAATGGACAGTGCTGAGGATTCAGGTGCTGATGCACTTGTCAAGGATATGCCGGAGAATATCAGGGAACAGTTTAATTCTGTGGATAGTTCTGCAAAATACATACTGCTGCTCAAGAATCATCTGAGGCATATTGCACATGCACTGAATGATCTTTCGGGTGCATCATTCCCCGACAGGGAGCATATGGACAAATACGGACAGTCCCTGAAGGGTGAGACAGAGATTGAAGAGAACATGAACAGGATTGAGAATGAATTTTACTTTCCCCTCGGTGCTGAGTTCAGTATCAATTCACTTGAATTTGACCTGCCCCGCAGGGAGATAGTCAGGCAGTACTTTACATTGGATGAGAATCTCCTGAAGGAAAGGTTCGCGGATATCTTCAGCAATTATATCAAGGAGAGAACCGGTGGCAGTAATATCGATCAGGGAAATTGACAGGGCGGATATAAAACAATTCATTACATTCCCCTTCAAAATATACAGGACATGCAAATACTGGGTGCCGCCCCTTATTCCCGATGACATGAAAACATTCAGCAGTGAAAATCCCGCTTTTGAATACTGCAGGGTGAAGTTTTTCATGGCTTACAGGGACGGAGAACCTGCCGGCAGGATTGCCGGGATAATCAATGAAAAATACATTGAAAAATGGAATAATAATTATATGAGATTCGGGTGGATTGATTTTATTGAAGACAGGGATGTTGCTTTCAAATTACTGGAAGCAGTTGAGCAATGGGCAAGAGAAGAGAATATGGAGGCAGTAAACGGGCCACTGGGATTTACAGACCTTGATCCGGAGGGCATGCTTGTTGAGGGTTTTGATGAAATGGGAACACTGCCTATGATATACAATTACAGTTACTATCCGCAGTATCTTGAGGAATACGGATACAGGAAGGATGTTGACTGGTATGAATTTGAAGTAAAGGTGCCGGAGTCAATACCGCCCAAAATTGAAAGGGTAAGGGATATAGTGCTTGAGAAAACCGGAGTAAGACTGCCGGAGACCAAAAAGAGGAAAGAACTGCTTGACTATGTGCCCGGTATATTTGAGGTGATAAATGAATCATACAATAATCTCTATGGTGTTGTGGAACTCAATGAGAAACAGGTTGATTTCTATACAGAACAGTACTTCTCATTCATAGATCCTGATTTTGTGCCGATTCTTCTTGATGAGAGCAATAAAGTGGCAGGTTTCGGGATAGCGATGCCGTCTCTTTCAAGAGCACTTCAGAGAGCAGGGGGAAAGATATTCCCGTTTGGATTCATTCATCTGCTGCTCGCAATGAAATTCCCTTCACAGATTGATCTCTATCTTGTCGGTGTGAGGAACAGGTATAAGAATAAGGGGCTCAATGCAGTACTGATGTCGTATATGATAGAGACCTGCATCAAGAGGGGGATAAAGAGTGCGGAAACAAGCGGTGAGCTTGAAACAAACAAAAAGGTGCAGTCCTTCTGGAAGCACTTTGAACGCAGACATCACAAAACACGACGGTGCTATATAAAACATCTGGAGTAATTATGTTTGAAACACTGACAATGGCGAAATTATATCTTGAGCAGAAGCATTACTCAAAGGCATTGGGAATTATTGAAAGACTTATGGAATCGAGGTCAAGTAATGAACTGCTCTTCCTCAAAGCCGAGGCGCTTGAAGGTCTTGACAGGAATGAAGAGGCGGAGCATATACTGTATGAACTGATGGATGAAGTGGAGTTTGACGAGGAGATGTCTGTTCTCCTTGAGAAAATATATACAAAGACAGGCAAAAAACCTGTAAAAGAAGAGTATGTACCTCCGGAGCAGATTGCAGCTGTCTATGAAAGACTGGGGGATACGCGAATGGCAGTACTCTATTACCAGAAGAAGATTGATGAACTGAGAGGGGAAAAGTAAACCCTCCGGCAAACCGGAGGGTTATTTGATTAACCGGAATAACTGTATCCGAAATTGAATGCTTCAATATTCATGTCAACTGTCTTGGGCGGCACCTTTTTCTTGACTGTTTCAACAAAAAGTTCCTTTTTAATATCCATATGACTGGCCAGTATGCCGAGCAGTATCACATTCATTACGCGTATATTCCCAATCTGCTCTGCCTCTTTCTGTCCGTCAACAACAATGACATTATTGACATGTTTCTTGATATCATCAATCGGGTTCTTGGGATAATCCGCAAGTCCGCTGGCAACAGGCAATGGCTTGATCTCCATCTTGTTTATGATCATCACACCGTCTTTCTTGAGGAAATCAATATTGCGCAATGCCTCTATTTTTTCAAATGAGAGTATCACATCAGCATCACCTTCACCAATAAGGGGGGAATAAACTTTCTCACCGTAAACAACATGACTTACAACATCGCCGCCTCTCTGAGACATACCGTGCACCTCACTCTTCTTGACATCAAATCCCGCTTCCATGCATACTTCGGAGAGGATATCACTGGCAAGCAGAATACCCTGACCGCCTACACCTGCAATTATTATTCTCTTAACCATAATTTACTCCTCTATTTTTTTAATAGCGTCAAAATTACATGTCTGGACACAGAGTGTACAGCCGACACAGAACTGTTTGTCAATATTTGCCTTCTTTGCATCCTTGTCAAATGAGATTGCCGGGCATCCCAGCGGTATGCACATCTTACATCCTGTACATTTCTCATGGTCAATATAAAACCTATCTTTCGGCTTCTTCTTCATTTCAGGCAGAAGCATACAGGGATTATGCGCAATAATGACACTGGGTTCATCCCTCTCCACTTCGCGCTTGATTAGTTTTTCAACACCTTCAAGGTCATACGAGTCAATATCATAGACATGCTCCAGGCCCAGGCCTTTTACAAGTTTAGTAAGATCCATCTTTACTGTGTCCTCGCCCATCAAGGTCTTGCCTGTACCGGGATTATCCTGATGTCCTGTCATTGCTGTAATGGAATTGTCCAGAATAATCACGGTGGATTTTCCCTTATTATAGATAATGTCAATGAGACCCGTTATTCCGGAATGATAGAATGTGGAATCACCGATAACAGCAACAATACCCCTCTTGTCATCTTCATCCTTCATAAGCTCAATGCCCATGGCATTGCCTATTGAAGCTCCCATATCAACACATGTGTCCATTGCACTGAGCGGCGGTAATGCGCCGAGTGTATAGCAGCCGATATCACCTGTTGCTATAAGCTTCAGTTTATTGATTGCCCTGAATACGGATGTATGAGGGCATCCGGGGCAGAGTGCAGGGGGCCTTATCGGAGCCCTTTCACTGATCTCTACCGGTTTCAGTTTGTCCACTTTGTTGAATGATTCCTTTACAATACGCGGATTGAGTTCAAGTACTCCCGGTATGATATCCTTGCCTGTTATGTCTATACCCATTGCCTTGACCTCTGTCTCTATGAACGGGTCATTTTCCTCAACAACATAGAGTTTCTCAACATTCTCTGCAAATTCACGTATCTTCTTGTCAGGCAGGGGCCAGCTCATACCTATCTTGAGCACAGATGCCTCAGGCATTGCTTCCTTCACATACTGATAGGATATGCCCGAAGTGATAATACCAATACTCTTGTCATTGTAATCAATACTGTTGATATCGGAATTATTTGAGTATTCCTTTAATTTGACAAGCCGTTCTTCAACTTTCTTATGAAGCATCCTTGCATGCGCCGGCATAACGAGATTCTTCTTCACATTCTTCTCATAACCCTTTTTGGGTACATCCTTCCTGTCCTCCATTTCAACAATGGACCTTGAGTGGCTGATTCTTGTGGTAATGCGGAGCAGAACAGGTGTGTCAAATTCCTCAGAGATCTCTGCAGATAATTTTGTGAAATCCTTTGACTCCTGTGAATCAGATGGCTCCAGCATAGCAATCTTTGCACTTCTGGCATAATTCCTGTTATCCTGTTCATTCTGGGATGAATGCATCCCCGGGTCATCGGCTGATACTATTACAAGAGAACCCCTTGCTCCAATATAACCTGCAGAGAAAAAGGGGTCTGCTGCAACATTGAGTCCGACATGCTTCAATGCCACCAATGCTCTGGCTCCTGCAAATGAAGCGCCCAGTGCTGTTTCCAGAGAGGTCTTCTCATTTACAGCCCACTGGGAATGAATCTCTTTGTACTTGGATATATTCTCCAGTATTTCGGTGCTGGGTGTCCCGGGATAAGCAGCAGCAAAGTGGAATCCGGCTTCAAATGCACCGCGCGCAACTGCTTCATTGCCCGAAAGTAATTCTTTCATAATACCTCCATGATTAATTATTAAATCTCTTCAATTTTATAGAATCATAATAATTTTTCAAGGGCGAAATATGGGATTAGCAAGAAGAACCTTTTGAAGGAAAGCAGGCAGAAGTAAAAGACGCGAGACACGAGTCACGGGACACGAGTCTGAATGCCGAGCAGGCAGAAGTAAAAGACGCGAGACACGGGACGCGGGACACGAGTCAGAATGCCGAGCAGGCAGAAGTAAAAGACGCGAGACACGGGACGCGGGACACGAGTCAGAATGCCGAGTGTATTGGACGGGAGATCACCTGGCACCTCCGGCTACTGTTTTTGTCAAATAATTATTCAAAATATCCGCTAAATTCAATTAAATAAGAGCTATTTATAAGCCGCCTAATTGAATACACTTACAAAGACCGGGTCTTGAATTTGATGAATCATCTGTTCAAATTTAATTAAGTCTATTTATTTATTAATTTATCTTCAGTTTATCAATATAATTAATTCAACTGTATTTAGAC
>JAXHVG010000304.1:0-3166 GCA_034189245.1 Caldifarciminota bacterium | reverse complement strand
CGGGGTTTCAATCACAATATCAAAATTCAATTCAGGCTCTGTGCGTGACAAATAGACAACAGGAATGTTTTCAATCTCTCCTGTCACACTATCCAGAATCTCCTTTGACTGTTTGTCAATATAATGATAATCATCAATAAAAAGTATCAATTTGCCGGATGCTGACCTGATATCAATGATCTGACGCAGGGCATTGTATATATAGGATATCATTGTATTCTCATCAAGATGAGAGGTGTCAGCCAGTTCAAAGAGATAGTACAGTCCTCTTCTGTATTCCTTCATTAAAACATTGTCAATTTTTGCCTTTATATTATCCCGCGTTTCAGAGTCATCTATCTCCAGTATGCCCTTGAAAAATGCCTTCAGTGCTGAATAGGGTGTACTGGTCAAAAATGACTGCCCCTTAACTGTAAGTATGTTGATATTGAGCCTATCGGCCCTGTCAAGCAGATGCGAAGAAAGAATGGATTTCCCTGTTCCTTCATCTCCGGTTATCAGAAGATTGTCTGTCCGCCCGTCAGCTGATTCACTGACAAAATGCGCAATTTCTCTTTTCCGGTCATCCAGTCCCACAATAACACTATGCCTGAATGCTTCCCTTTCCCTTACACTGAGTGCCTGATATATCTGTATGGGTTCGCTCTTGCCCTTTACACTGACAGGCTCCAGTTCTGCAAAATCAAATTTATCCTTCACATATTTATGGGTAGAATCACTGATTATGACCTGTCCGGCATTTGCAACACCTTCAAGGCGGGCAGAGAGATTGACATTATCACCCATTACAGTATATTCCATCCTCTGATCAGTCCCCATATTAAGTGCAACAATCTCACCTGTATTGATACCAATGGACATCCTAACCTTGATAAGCTCGCCCTTTGCAGGCACCGGTTCAATGGTCTCTATTGCCTCCTGCATCTCCAGTGCTGCCCTGACAGCCCTCTCCGGGTCATTCTTGTGTGCTACCGGTGCCCCGAATACAACCATAATGGCATCCCCGACAAACTTGTCCACATCACCGCCGTATTTATTAACTATATAGAGCATCTTATTGAAATATTTATTGATAACCTTAATAACATCCTCCGGGTCAAGGCGTTCGGACAGTGCAGTAAAACCCGATACATCACCAAAGAGTATTGTGACAAACCGTCTCTCGCCCTCAACACGGACATTATGGGGATTGTAATCTATTTTTTCTACAATTCTACGGGGGAGATATTTCTCATATGCCTTTATCTTTGCTTTGAGATGGCTTAGTTTATCTTGATCTTCCATAAATACCGATATTGTCAGAGGGGGGAGTTGAACCCCCACAGAGTTATCCTCCACTAGAACCTGAATCTAGCGCGTCTACCAATTCCGCCACTCTGACTATTGGTTGAGATATTATATATACTTTAACAAATAAATCAATAGTGAATATTAAATTATTATGTTTTAAGTACTCTAATTCTCTTTTTTCAGATACCTGTCAAACCATCGCTTTATATGTTTCAGACGGGCTATCCTCCTGTCTGTTCTTCCATTTCTGGATAATCCGTGCGGTTCATCGGGGAATACTATAAATTCAGTATCAACACCGAGATATTTCAATGCAACATATATCTGTTCACCCTGCTCAATTGAACATCTGAAATCATTCATTGAATGCATAACCATTGTAGGAGTACTTGCATTGCCAATAAAGCTGATAGGTGATTGTCTCAGATAATTATCGGGGTCAATGAATGGCGGTTTCAATCCGAATTCATGCTGGAATGCCCAGTTGAAATCACTGGATCCCCACATACTGTAGAGATTGCTTACAGACCTCTGTGTTACAGCAGCATCAAATCTCTTTGTATGCCCGATTATCCAGTTTGTCATATAGCCGCCGTAACTGCCGCCCGTAACCCCCATTCTCTTACCGTCAATGTATTTCTTTCTCTGCACATAATCCGTCCAGTGCATAGTATCCTCATAATCCACAGTACCCCAGTTATTGTTTATGGCACCTGTAAATGACTCTCCATATCCTGTGGAACCCCGCGGATTACAGAAATACACCACATATCCCTGAGCAGCAAGGTAATAGAATTCATGCATGAAGAATTCACCGTACTGAAGATGCGGACCACCGTGTATTTCAAGAATGGAGGGGGATTTCTTCTTATTACTGAAACCGGGTGGTTTTATGATCCATCCCTGTAATGGACTCTTGCCCCTCCCCAGAAATATGCGTTCAATATCTCCGAGATCAATCTCCTCAACCCATTTGTTGATGTTCGTCAATTGCCTCATCCTGCCTTCATGCATATCATACTCGCATATTTCACCGGGATTCTTCATATTGCCGAAAAAATGATATACATTATCTCCTGCAATATCAAAACTGCCCACTACACCCCTATTGTCTATTATTAATTCATCACAATGTCCATTCAGTTCAATTCTCCGCAGATTTGTACTGCCGTGGTAAGAAGCCTGCAGATAGATATATCTGCTGTCTTCACTCCATTTGAATGCCTGCCTGTGACTGGCCGCAAGATCATTGAGTGTATGCAGGCCTGTATTGTATTCCGCCTCAGGATTGATGCAGAGGGGAGTGCCCCCCTTTTCAAGATCCTTGATCCATATACGCGCATTCCTCCATGTCTCTGTCTTTGTCCTGATACCGAGAAATGCCATATACCTGCCGCAGGGCGATAGTTGTTGCATATACTTGTACCCTGTAAATGTGTCAATCTTCTCAATATCCCCGCCTATTGCCTTTATTCTGTAGAACTCTCCTTTCCATAATTCAAGATGGGGGTCGGGACTTTGATTGGACATGAATATGATATATTTGGAATCCTTTGTCCATACAGGAGCACTATGGTCATATTCCCCTTTTGTTAATTGTTTTATTCTTCCATTACTGAGACTCAGGGTATAAATATGAGACCGGTTATTGTCAAGATATCCCTCGCCATCCGATTTGAAAAAGCTTCTTGTATATCTCCTGTATTTTATATCATCATTACTGTCTTTTGCTGTAAACCGGAATGCAATTCTTCTGTTATCAGGAGCAATACTCATTTCACTGAATTGCCCCTTCATGTCAGTCATCTTCCGGGCTTCACCGCCCTCAACATCTATTGCATATATCTGAAACTGCTTCTCATTTTCTCTATTTGAA